>JBGCFY010000298.1:0-19580 GCA_045110315.1 Saprospiraceae bacterium | reverse complement strand
AAATTAATTGTAAGCGCTTGGTTTTCAAGATGAAGCTCTATTTTTTTTTCGTAGCCATAGCTACGGTGAAAAAAATTAGCTGAAATATTGGAAATCAATGGCTTGCAAATAAATCATCTACCTATTTTAAAACAACTTCATTTTATGAAATAATATTATTTTAAAAAATTGACTGCTTTTATAAGACCATGTCGTTCAGTACAATACTGTAATCGGTCCTGAAATTATTTTTACGAATTGTACTATCTAGTGCCATTTTGAAGGTAGCCAAATCCTTTTTTTCGTTTTGAGATTCGATTCTTCCCGAAAAAATAAAAGCTGCTTTTTGGTTTTGCATCCCAATGCGTACCAAGCTTATACCGCGAAAAGACTTATTCAGATGGTTGTTGTCCAAAAAATACCGAATCGCTACTCTGATTGGATCACCAGAAGTAATTCCAGTATCTACTTGTTCATATTGAAAACTTTTTTTGCTAGGATTAAAGTCATAAATCCAGACTTTTATACCAGCGGGTTTTAGCTTTTTAATCTCAAGAGTAGGAGCAGTTGACAGTTGTTTTGGCGCGGTGTCCCGACAAGCGACGAAACCACAAACGAGTACGATCAAAAACAAACCAGATTTGAGCCACATTTCAATTAATAATATTTTGTAAAGTGTAAAAACTTAATAAATAGTAAATAACATATTTTGAATAATGCAAATATTATTCCATAAAGGGATTGGTAATTATTTTTTTGAAAATAATTTCAAGGCTGAATCGGGAAAGTGCAGGGAGTGGACTTTTAAAATAGAAGTTAATGGGTAAGGGGGATTAAGTATCCAATTGGCTATAAAACTAGGATTGGCGGGCGTGTCATCAATTTGAAGAATAAGTTTTAGATATTAATTTTTTGCCTAATAGTTATTGTGATCTAATAAAATAGTCTATTTTTACCGGCGAACGAGTTATATGGATAGATCTTTAGAGGTCGTTTTTTTGGTTTTAAGGTTTTTCGAGTGAACATTGAAAAGAGTATTTACACAAAACCTGTGGTTAAAGCATTAAAAAAACTTTCTAGTTCCATCACGTAAATTTCAAAGTTTGAATCTGAGAGAACAAATAACAGACACCATTCTCATGGTGCGACCTGCTAATTTTGGGTTTAATCAGGAAACGGCTATTAATAATGCCTTCCAACGGCGAGATGACCAACAATCTCCTCGTGAAATCCAAGCTGCTGCGGTACGTGAATTCGATGCTATGGTCAAGGTACTAGAGCAACACGGTATACAAATAATCGTGGCAGAAGATGTATCCCTACCCGCTAAACCGGATGCTATCTTTCCTAATAATTGGGTAAGTTTTCACCAAGACGGCAACATTTTTACCTATCCTATGTTTTCGCCACTAAGACGTTTAGAAAGAAATATTGAATTTGTAGAGCAATTGAAAACGAAGTTGGGATTCCAACAAATTTTTAATTTGGAAAAATATGAGGCGCAAGAGCAATTCCTAGAGGGAACGGGGAGTATGGTTTTAGATCGACTACACCGACTCGCTTATGCTTGTGAAAGTCCTCGGACGCACCCAACAGTATTACAAGAATTTTGTGGATTGGCAGGGTACGAAGCGGTTCTTTTCAAAGCGACGGATAAAAATGGTGTAGCTATATACCACACCAATGTTATGATGGCCGTCGGCAAAGATTTCGCCATTATTTGTGAAGCGTCGATTAGTGATCCGGCAGACTTAGCGCGGGTTAAAGCTGCGATGAAGCGTACGGGAAAACAGATTATTCCAATCAGTTTTGCTCAAGTGAATGCCTTCGCTGGAAATATGTTGCAAGTAAAGAATCCGCAAGGCAAAGATTACTTAGTGATGTCCTCTCAGGCGTATCAATCCTTGACCAAAGATCAAATTGCAAAAATCGAAACATTTACCCAAATCTTACATAGTCCCATTAACCACATAGAAAAGTACGGAGGAGGCAGCACGCGTTGCATGATGGCAGAGGTATTCTCTGTCTTAAAGGAAGAGTAACCGCAATTAATTACGGTTTGCTGGCTTTATCCCAAATTAAATTTACCCTTTTGGTTAGCTTATTTTCAATAGGGAAAAAATAGCAATGTTTTAAAATATTTTTAACGGAAGGTTAATAGAATCTTATCGGAGCTAGTTTTGGTTTTCGATTGCCCATTGGTTACTTTTGTGCCAGCTTACTGAGCAGATAACAGCAGATTAAACAACTTTAATAATATTGAGTTATAAACCACCATTTTTTAATTATTTATTTCAGTCTAAACTAAATTTCTTACAAAACTCGAAACCTATGAAAAAGATTTTTACTTCTTTTTTGATGTCTTTAATGGCCATTGCTGCCTTCGCTCAGGGGAGCGTTAGCGGTGTTGCTCTTGACGGCGAAACCAAGGAAGGGCTAATCGGTGCTTCCGTACTACTGGAAGGTACTTCCAAAGGTAATATCACGGATTTTGACGGCTCATTTGTCATTGCTGATGTTACGCCTGGTACTTACAACTTAGTTATTTCTTACGTAGGCTACACCACCAAAACGATGGAAGTAGTCGTGACCAATCAATTGTTGGAACTAGGCGAACTTGCCATTGAATCCGATGCGATTGGTTTAGATGCTGTCAACGTAGTGGCTTCTGCTGCCGTTGATCGTAAAACACCCGTAGCGGTGTCTTCTATCTCTGGTTTAGAAATAGAAACGAAATTAGGAAATCAAGAATTTCCTGAAATTTTAAAATCAACTCCTTCTGTCTACGTGACTAAAACGGGCGGTGGATTTGGTGATGCTAGAATCAACGTTCGTGGTTTTAACCAAAGCAACGTTGCGGTAATGATTAACGGTATTCCAGTTAATGATATGGAAAATGGTTGGGTGTATTGGTCAAACTGGGCTGGCTTAAGTGACGTTACGCGTCAAATGCAAGTACAACGTGGTTTGGGAGCATCCAAATTAGCCATTAACTCGGTTGGAGGAACGATCAATATCGTTACCAAAACGACGGACATGGAACGCGGTGGAAAATTTTTCGCTTCGATGGGAAATGATGGTTACCGAAAAGTAGGCGCTACCGTTTCAACAGGTTTACTAGACAACGGTTGGGCATTTACTTTTTCTGGTTCTAGAACGGTACAAGATGGTTATGTTGATGCAACTTGGGCAAATGCTTGGTCTTACTTTGGTTCTATTTCAAAGCAGTTGAATGACAAGCACCAATTAGCTTTTACAATTATTGGAGCTCCTCAACGACACGGACAACGATCGTTCAGAGAAAACATCAGAACTTACGTTCCTCTTGAAGACTCTAACGGAGACGGTGAATTCAACAAAGATGACGACGCGGCTTACATTCAATTAATTAAAGATAGCAAAGCCAGCGACTTCGATGATAAAGAATCATTAGGAAGTATTCGCTATAACTCTGACTGGGGGTATAAAGATGGAAATATCTACAGCATGAGAGAGAATTTTTATCACAAACCACAAATGGCTTTAAATCACTATTGGGATATTTCGGATAAGGCTTTCTTAGCAACCTCTGTTTATTATTCTACCGGTCGTGGTGGAGGAAGTGGAGACTTAGGTCGAATTGGCGGACGTGGTTCATGGGGATTCCGAGATGATAACGGAACCATCCGTGTTGACGACATCGTACGATGGAACCAAGGTCGTGCGGAATTGGACGGTATTTCTCCCAATACCAATACTGAATTTGGTTACGTTGCTGGAGAAAGAAACGGTATCATCAGAAGAGCTTCTATGAATGAGCATAACTGGTACGGTGCATTATCTACGTTAAAAATGGATTTAACGCCTAACTTGCAGTTAATCGCAGGAGTAGATTTAAGAGGTTACCGTGGTATTCACTATCGAAGAGTATTAGATTTATTAGGTAATGATGCTTGGTTGGTTACACAAAATGTAAATGTACAACCTGGTGATCCTAATTATGAGCAAATCGATACAAATGGAAACGGAAGTACTGACTGGTGGGAATCTGGTTACTTAGTAAGAGAAGATGAAGGTCAATTTACGATTGATAATGAAGATAATAAAATTGCTTACGATAACGATGGTATCGTAGGATGGCAAGGGTTCTTTGCTCAATTAGAATACAATACTGAAAAAATATCTGTTTTTGGAGCAGGTTCTGTTTCTAATACAAGTTACGCTAGAGAAGATCGTTTCAACTATGATATTGATGGTAAAGAGGTAACAGATCGAGAAAGTGATGATTACAATCAAGTGAGAACCGAAAATTTCAACTATTTCGGATATAATGCTAAAGTTGGTGCGAATTACAACATTGATGATCAGCACAACTTGTTTGTTAATGGTGGATATTATTCTAAAGCACCAAACTTTGACGGTGTTTTCCCACAATTTAACAACCAAGATTTAAACGACGATGCTGTTAATGAAACAATTACTGCCGCAGAAATAGGATATGGTTTTAGATCAAGAATGGTTTCTGCCAAATTGAACGGTTACTATACCAGCTGGCAAGATCGTACAGAAGTACGATTCAATCCTACCACGGAAGCATTTGATAACATTCTAGGAATTGATGCTTTACATACTGGAATCGAATTGGAATTAAACGTAAAACCTGTTTCTGGTCTTAATTTAAGAGCAATGGCTTCTTTTGGAGATTGGATCTGGGAAAATGATGTAGAAGCCATTCAATTTGACATTAATAACCAGCCAGTAGATACGATTGACGTATTCATCGAAAACATGAAAGTTGGTGATGCTGCACAGACGACTTTCCTTTTTGGAGCTTCTTATGCATTCAAAAACGGTTTGGCATTTGACTTTGACTTCTTCCACTTTGATAACTTGTACGCAGATTTCAACCCTACGGATAGAGTAGAAGAGCCAGAAGATGGAGAAACGAATCAAGCTTTAAAATTACCTGCTTACCAATTATTGAATGTAGGGGTAAGTTATGGTTTCGATTGGAACAAAACTAATGTAAGACTTCGCTTAAACATTAATAATGCTTTAGATGAATTATACATTGCAGAAGCTTTCGATGCAGCTTCACTGGTACAATCAAGAGGTTTCTTCGGTTTCGGTCGAACTTGGAACGTTAGTGCTGCTTTTGACTTTTAAGAAATTGCAGTCCTGAAAAATATTATATTGAAAAAACCACTGGTGCTCGCATCAGTGGTTTTTTTAGTAATAACAGTAATTGGCTATCGCTTTCAAAACCTTTTCTCAAGACTCAAAATACTGGTAGCTAGTTTTTTACGGTTTACAACATAATTCTATCTAATAAATCGTACCAACAGCGCAATTTACAATTTAATAACACCGAAGCTTTTTTCTTTTTACTTTATAATAGTATCTTTGCGCCTAATTTCCAATCTGTTTTAAAACAACCTCATTCTTATAATTACTCAATTAAAAAAAAATCGACCTAAAAAATTGGCTTATGAAAAAATTGATGTCTACACTTTTTGCAGTTTGTATGATGGCAAATTTCGCCACGGCACAAATTGTAATTACTGAAATTATGTACAATAATCCTGGTGCGGATGATTTAGAATTCATCGAATTATTCAATAGTGGCAATGCTGCAGTGAATTTAGATGGCTATCACTTTACTCAGGGAGTCAACGATACTATTTTTAATGTAATGATCAACCCCGGAGAGTTTTACTACGTAGCAGAAGACGCGTCTGATTTTACAGCTGCCTTCGGTGCTACCAACGTAGAATCATGGAGTGGCTCGTTGAGCAACGGTGGAGAAGATATTGTCTTAAGAGACAATGCTGGAATTGCGGTAGATTCCGTTGATTACGATGATAATTTACCTTGGTCTACCATTCCCGATGGAGAAGGTAGCTCTTTGGAACTTTGCGACGTAAGTGCAGATAATGCTGATCCAAATAACTGGGAACCTTCAACAACGGAAGTTGCTGGTTTAACACTAGTTTCTGCGAATGTATACGCAAGTATCAATAGTTTATCTACTTGTGTTGATCCGATCATCATCACTTTTGACAACAATAATGAAGATGTGATTAGTGAGGCCGATGGAAGTTACACCGTTCGAGTTGTGATTTCTAATCCAAACGCAATGGCAACGACTTTTCAATTAGATGCTGCCATGAGTTCAACAGCCAGTGCTGCGGATTATGACTTGACCTTGCCTACGACTCAAACTTTTGAGATTGGAAATGATTCTATGATTGACATTAGCTTCAACATTATTGACGATGCTGACATCGAAGCGGACGAAGTACTTTCTTTAACGCTAAGTAATGCGAACAACGGAGCCGTAGTCATTAGTAACACTTTCAATTTGACAATCCTTGATGATGATGCACCATTGAACAAAAGCTTAGTCTTAGTAGGGGCTTACGATGGTCCTTTATCGGGAGGAACGCCTAAAGGAGTAGAATTATACGTATTGGAGGATATTCCAGATTTATCTATTTATGGCGTTGGTACCGCTAATAATGGTGGTGGTTCTGATGGACAAGAATTTACTTTCCCTGATGGTTCAAGCGCAACGCAAGGAGATCGTATTTTTATCGCAACGGATAGTACGAATTTCAACGCTTACTTTGAAGTTTATCCTACTTACCTCAGTGGTTCTATTAACCCTAATGGAGATGATGCCATTGAACTTTTTGAAAACAACCAAGTCATTGACGTTTTTGGAGATATCAATGTCAATGGTGATGATGAACCTTGGGATTACACAAATAGCTGGGCGTACCGTAAAGATGGTACCGGACCAGACGATGATGTTTTTGTATTAGACAATTGGTACTTTGGTGGTGTCAATGGTTTAGACGGAACGATTAACTCTGGTGCAACGGCTCCTTATCCATTAGGTACTTACTCTCCAATTGCTCCAACAGCTATCGAAGCGAATAACGATTCGGAAGCAACGGAAGTTAACGTAGCCATCAATATTGATGTTTTTGCGAACGATGTTTTACCAAACGGGGTAACAACTTTAACAATCATTGATCCAACTACGAATGGAATTGCTACCGCTAATGGTATTGTAGATGTTACTTATACCCCTAACATGGACGTTTGTGGAGGGGAATCTTTCCGTTACGAAGTTTGCGATGGTACTTCTTGTGATACCGCAACAATTGTAGTCGTGATTAACTGTCCATCTGAGTATCCATTATTAGATATTGGAATCGTAACGGCAGATAGCGACGGTAATTTAGCACCAGATTCATTGACGGTTACTTGTGAATTAATTGGTGTGGTACACGGTGTAAATATGAACGGCGGTGGCGTTCAATTTACAATTATTGACGGTAGCAACGAAGGAATTGGTGTATACAACCAAACGGATAATTTAGGATACACGGTAACGGAAGGCGATGAAGTTTCTGTCTTGGGAACAATTGATCAATTCCGAGGATTAACGCAGATCATTGCAGACGAGATTAACGTTCTCGGTACCAATAACGCCTTAGCGACTCCAACAGTAGTAACGGCACTTGATGAAACGACAGAATCTCAATTGGTTCGGATCAATAGTTTACTCGTAGATGATTCTTGGACGCCAGGTGATTCTGGATTTAATGTGGATGTAACGGACGGTACGAATACTTACACCATGAGAATCGACAATGATGTTTCTATTTATAGCTGGCCAGATGCACCGGGTTACGCTTTTGATTTGATTGGAATTGGTGGACAGTTTACAACGGATGTACCTGCGGATAATGGTTACCAACTTTTACCTCGCTACGATGAAGATATCATGGCGATCTCTAGCGTTAATGATCCTGCCTTGAAAGCAGCGACTAGTTTTTACCCAAATCCAGCCTATGATCGATTGACCGTAGAAGCAGAAATTAACTTAGATGCAATTGTCATTACCAATACATTGGGACAAGAAGTATTAACCGTACTTAATCCTAACACCGTAGAACATTTAGACGTAAAAGAAATGCAAACGGGGGTATACATGATTAGCTTTACTAGCGGAAAAGATAGCTGGTCTACCTTATTTGTAAAACAATAAAGAAGACGTAGTTTAGGTAAACCTACTTATACTGCGAACTGAGAATAACTTCAGTAATAGTCTGCCAGTATTGAAAAATACTGGCAGCTTTTTTTTGACGAATACAGTTAATATTAAAGGCATTCATTTTTTAAATAAATTTAAATTACAAGGTACTAGACAAGTACAAGCTTGATCAATCGTATGGAAGATAAAAGAATTGGAATTGCCTTATCGGGTGGGGGAGCAAGAGGAATTGCGCACATCGGAGTGCTACAGGCTTTAGAAGACCACCTGATCTATCCTACCAGCATTGCGGGGGCGAGCGCGGGATCAATCGTAGGGGCTTTGTATGCTTCTGGGTTGAGGCCTAAACGGATTTTAGAAATATTCAAAGCTAATAGCATTTTTAAAATTGTCAAATTAGGTTTACCGATGAAAGGGCTGACCAAGTTGGATGGTTTGAAGGAGCAATTGTCTAATAATATTAGCTCGGATAGCTTCGAAGGCTTACAGAAAAAGCTATTTGTTTCCGTTTGTAATTTGAACTCAGGTCAGGCCGAAATCATAGACTCGGGGGATTTGTTTGAGATCATTTTAGCAAGTTGTTCCATCCCTTTGGTTTTTCAACCTGTAACTAGAAATGGCATTCAGTACGTAGATGGTGGATTGATGTTAAATTTACCGGTTGAACCCTTGCGTGCAATTTCAGATTACGTCATTGGCGTCAACGTGATGCCCAAAGTAGAAGTACCCATTAAAGAAGTAGATAGTATTTTCGACATTGCGGTTCGTTCCTTTGAGTTGAGTCTCTGGAACAATACGCGGGTCAGTCAAGAGAGTTGTGATTGTGTTATCGAACCAGAAGCCTTAAGAAATTATAACATTCTAAACTTCTCGAAAACGCAGGAGATTTATGATATTGGCTACGAAGCAGCGATGGAGAAAATTCCAGAGATTTTAAAATTGATTTTATAAATTCAGAGGTAAGACAATTTCTAATCTATCTAATCTAAAAATACCGCTTTTTCTTTTGCCGTTTTAATCTTTACATCAATATGTTCCTGTATGGTCGTTGCCAAAGAAAGGCCAACATAATCCACTAAAATAGGAAAAGACTTATGCTTGCGGTCTACCAAAACGGCAACCTCTACTTTTTTGGGAAGCATCTCCATCAGTGGCTTGAACGCATAGAAAATTGTACGTCCCGTATTTGCTACATCATCCACAATAATCACCACCTTATTTTTAATCGACTTAGCGGGTAAATCAAGGGTAACTTCCGTTGCTAGTGGACTGGCAGGGTTTAGTTGAATCGTTGTCATGACAATATTTACAGACGATAGCGCTTGCAATCGATCGTACAACAACTGGGCAAAATGGACACCGTTGTTATTGATACCTGCTAGAATAATTTCTTTTTCCCGATAATTATGTTCAAGAATTTGATAAGCAAGTCGTTGTATCTTTTGATTAATTTCTCTATTGTCGAGCAATTTCATACGTCGGAAATTTTGTTCCTACAAAGTAAAGGATTTTATCTTAGGAATTCAAATACGGAAGCGTAACCGAAACTAGTTTTTTAGATCCTTAGGAGTGGCTCGAATGCCTTTCAGGCTAAGCTTTCTTTGTACCAAAATTCTCTCTTCAACGACCAAAATTTTCTTCTCCAATGCTTTCCTGTCCCCGCAGAATTGCTTACATTAGGGACTAATTTTTGATTAAAATATAGGAAAGGGCTATCTTGCCCGCTCTAAACTTGACTAATCGTTTATGCTACAGGCAATTATATTTACTACCATCACGATTTTTGCCCTTTGGACGGCCTTTAAAGGGTTTAGCAGAATTCGGAGAAACATCTTTTTAGGACAGGACGAAGAAATTGGAGGACAGGAAGGTGCACGCTGGAAAAACGTACTCCTCGTCGCTTTTGGACAAAAAAAAATGTTTAAACGTTGGATTCCTGCAACCTTGCACTTCTTTATCTACGCAGCTTTCGTGGTTACCCAAATCGAATTAATTGAAATTTTTGTGGATGGCTTTTTTGGGGTACATCGCTTCTTTTTGCCCTACCTTGGCGGATTCTACACCTTTATCATCAGTTTCATCGAGATTTTAACCGTGCTGGCGCTCGTTGGAACAATCGCTTTTCTTGCTCGACGGAATTTATTAAAAATTCCCCGTTTCCATAAATCAGAAATGACTTGGTGGCCCAAATTGGATGCGAATCTTATCCTCTTTGGAGAATTAGCGTTAATCATCGGAATTTTTTGCATGAATGGTGCAGATACGGTTTTACAAGGAATTGATCCAGATTATTACCACGATACTGGTTTTTTCGCAATTAGCGGCTGGCTAGGACCGATGCTTTTTGGTAGCTTGCCAGAAGGGATTTTAATGATCATCGAGCGTTTCGGCTGGTGGTTGCACATCTTGACGGTGTTGATTTTTCTTAACTATTTACCCTTTTCTAAGCATTTACACATCTTGCTTGCCTTTCCAAATACTTACTACGCGAAATTAACAGCGAAGGGAGAAATGGAAAATATGCCGGCTGTCATGGACGAAGTGAAAAGTATGATGGGCTTGGTAGAAGAAGATCCGAATGCTCCGATGGACGAAGAATTACCCGAGTTTGGCGCAGAAGATGTTTTTGGCTTAAGCTGGAAAAATATGATGGATAGTTATACCTGTACAGAATGCGGTCGTTGTACCTCCGTCTGTCCGGCTAATATCACGGGTAAAAAATTGTCGCCACGGAAAGTGATGATGGATGTTAGAGATCGTGCCGAAGAAATCGGAGCGAATATCGATACTCAAGAGTCTAAATTTATCAAAGAAGAACTGCGCGCTACTGCCCCCGCCGTAACCAAAGAGAATTACGACGATGGCAAAAACTTATTCGACTACATCACTCGCGAGGAATTGCACGCTTGTACGACTTGTAATGCTTGCGTAGAGGCTTGTCCCGTTTTAATTAATCCATTAGATATTATTTTAAAAATGCGGCGTTACGAAATCTTGACGGAATCTGCGGGTCCTTCAGATTGGGTTCCAATGTTTACCGCAATTGAAAATGGTGGCGCCGTCTGGCAAATGTCCGACGATCGAGATAAATGGGCTGTAGAAGCAATGGCAAAAGATCAGGAATAAATTGATCGAATGATCCGTTATCGCCAATTCGTAGTAGCGTCTTAAAGGAGCGCTCATTCCAAAAAATTAGAATAGAAACTAGAAACGATATGCAAAAGAAATTAGATATTCCCATCATGGCAGACGTGGTTGCACAAGGTAAAACTCCCGAAATTCTATTTTGGGTGGGTTGTGCAGGAAGCTTCGATGCGCGGGCACAGAAAGTGAGTTTGGCATTTTGTAAGATTTTAAATGAAGTCGGGATCGAATACGCTATTTTGGGTAAGGAGGAAAGTTGTACGGGAGATCCAGCCCGTCGAGCGGGGAATGAGTTTGTTTTTCAAATGACGGCTTTGCAAAATATCGAAACACTAAATACTTACAACGTTAAAAAAATTGTGGCAACTTGTCCGCACTGTTTCAACGTTTTAAAAAATGAATATCCAGCACTTGGTGGCAATTACGAAGTAGTTCACCACACGCAATTGTTACAATCGCTCATCGACGACGGTCGCTTGAAGTTAGCTGGTGGTGGTGTTTTTGCTGGTAAAAAGATTACTTATCACGATAGCTGTTACCTCGGTCGAGCCAATAATGAATACGCTGCTCCGCGTGCAATCCTAGAAAGCCTAGATAATGAGTTGGTAGAAATGGAACGCAGCAAAAGTGGAGGACTCTGCTGTGGTGCGGGAGGCGCTCAAATGTTTAAAGAAGACGAACCGGGCGACAAGCGTATCAATATGGAACGAACAGAAGAAGCACTTGCTACGGGCGCCGAAATCATCGCTGCCAACTGTCCATTTTGCCTCACCATGATGCAAGATGGCGTTACCGCAAAAGAAAAACAAGAACAAGTTATGGTCTACGACCTAGCAGAATTGATTGTGAATAATAAAGGTTTATAAACTTTAAACGAAGTATTTATCTAGCTATTACGGGGTAATGTTACTCCCTTCCAAAAACAAATACCATGATCAGTTACCATACGCTTTCTGACGACGCTAAAGTTTGGATTTATCAAAGTTCTCGACGCTTTACGGAAACGGAAACGGAAGCTATTCGCAATAAGGTAAAAGCTTTTACCGACCAATGGGCAAGTCATAGTCGCCAATTACAGGCTTACGGTGAAGTTTTTCACAACCAGTTTATTGTATTTATCGTCGATGAAACACAGGCGAACGCAAGTGGCTGTTCTATTGATTCGTCAGTTCATTTCTTGAAAAATTTAGAGCAAGAATATGACTTAGATTTATTTAATCGCATGAAGTTCAGTTACCTCGATAATGACCAAGTTCATACCGTAGATCGTGCCGGATTTAAAGCAGCCTTTCAAGCGGGAAAGATTACTCCTGAAACGATGGTATTTGATAATTTAGTCAATAACAAATTCAATTTTCAGCATCATTGGGTCAAACCGATAAAAGCGAGCTGGCACGAAAGAATGCTTTAAAATAGAGCCTAAATAAACTCGTTGACGGCGTACTTATAGCCATTTCGCTACGATTTTCATCTAAACTTGAGCGACGTTGATAGAAAAACATAGCATCATTCCCCTTTTTGTAGTAGTTTAAGATCAGTTGAGTAATTTTATAGTCTTATTAGGCTACGAATTATTTATAAAAGAGAGCTTTATTGAGCTTTCCAGCAATTTGAAGTGGTTGAAGAACGTATAAATATTTTTAGCGTTTCAAAATGACTTCCTTACAAAACTAGGACTAAATATGATTGGTAAAGTCAAAAAATGGTTGGGCATCGAAGGGGTGAAATTAGCATTAGTGCTTCCCGAAGAAGTAGCTGCCAATAGCGGAAAAATCAAAGGGAAAATTCAGTTTTTTTCGATGAATGAACAACGCGTTACGGCAATCAAAGTAAAATTGATCGAGCGTTTTTCTCGAGGTAGAAAGAATGAGAAAACGACGGATGAATACACTTTAGGGTTGATCAGTGCGGCAAAAGAAATTCTTATTCCCGCAAATAAAGTAATCGAAGTAGACTTTGTGCTTCCATTTAAATTGAAAGAATCGGAAATGGATCAAATGGAAAATCAAAACATTCTGATGGGGGGATTGATTAAAACGGTGAAGTGGATCAGTGGGGTGAGTTCTACCTTTCGGATCGAAGCGGAAGCAAAAGTTACAGGAGTAGCATTAGATCCTTTTGATAAAAAAGAAATTTTTTTAAAATAGCCATAAGCGATTAGGTGTTTCTTTTTGAACCGCTTTTTTACTAAAATCCCGAATGTGTTCGTAAACGCATTCGGGATTTTTAATTTCTTTTTTTAGAAACAAATTTTCTACTTCTTACCTTGCTTTGTGAAACCTTCAATAATTTCAGCGTCGGGTTTGCCAAGGTTTTTGATTAAAAACTTTGTCGATTCGGCAAAGTTGTCTTCTGGATATTTTGCCAAAAAGGCTTCGTAGGCTAATTTCGCATCGTTGAATTTTTTCATGTGCGTATCCAAAGTATATCCTTTTAAAAACATTGCTTGCGGCATTTTTTCGTAGTTCGGATAATCTGCCAGAATGGTATTGTAAATGGCTAACGCACGGTCATGCTTACCCAAAATATTAGCGATTTCTGCTACTTTGAATAATTGTTCTGCGTTAGACGCTTCCTTAGGAAAAGCGTGTGCATACAACTCCGTGACGTTGACATAGTTAGCGGCAGCGGCTTTATCGAGTCGTTGGGTTGTAGTGTCAAAAGACTTGGTACGGCTCGTCGCGATGAGTTGCGGACCCATCGTTTTAAGTTGGGCAGGATCACTAAAAGCTGCGAGGAAGCTTGGTGCAGCAGCTTTAGCATCTTTTTTCTCCCCTAAAATGCTCGCTAGTTGTAGAACTTGCGTTTTACTTTTCTCTGCATCAAAGTTACTTTTAATGCTTTGGCTCAATGCTTTAACGGCCGCATCGATATTTCCCGCCTTAACTTCTAAATCAGCAACTTTACTGAGATACGCTCTATTCTGTGGATCATTCGGTGTATTTTGTACGAAATCTTGGTATGCTTTGATCAAGGCTGCAGAATTTTCAGCTTTTGGATCGCTAGCAACAGCAGCTTCTAATCGTTTTACTTCAGCGGCGTAATCGGTTTTTTTGCAAGCGACAAAACTTAAGGCTACGAATAAAAAACTGATAATAACGGTTACTCTCATTAGGTTTGTTTTTATGAATGTTAGGTTTTCATCTCATCTGGATTACAATAAGCGTGTAGGAAAACGTTAATTCCATTTTATGCTTATTTAAAATATGATGATAATCTTAATATTTTTAAAGAACTCAAAGGTTGTTACAATCGTAAAGATTCAACGTCTCAAAAATAATCCTCTTTTTTGAATTTATAAGAAACTTAATTAAAAATGTTTGTGCTTCTGCACTCAAATGGCAATTTTTGGTCGGAATGAAAGTAAAAATGAGTCTTAACTGGGAAAAAAGGAGCACGATTTCCTAAATTAAAACAACTTCGATTAAAAGGGTTAAGTATTTCCTTTAAATACCAAGCCAGAACGGAATTGCCGTTAAATAGTATTACTACGGTCTTTTAAACATAACTTATGTATCGCTCTCTTTTTATTTTTATACTTCTTTCCTGCTTCTTGACTTGTCAGCGCAAGCATACGACTTTATTTGTTCGTACAATAAAGCCTATTGTCTCCGATACCCAAACGCAAGCAAAACGGGGCAATCCACCTAATAACTGTGCGGATAAGATGAATTACATTCCCGATGCGGCACATCCTGATCATTTTCCAATGCGTTACCTGCGAGTTAATTTTCACATTATGCGTAAAGGTGATGGACAAGGTCATTTTAACGAAAAAGAAGGCGTCGCTTACGTTCAAGATATGATGAAACTTGCCGAAGGGAAGCTGAATAGTAACAACCCGATGAACCTGCCTCCCGGTAATAATATTCCCGCTCCGTTGACCAAGTATCGCTATTTACTTACCCCCGATCCAGCACGTAGTAACGATGATGGAATTTATTTTCACAATGACGATGAGCTGTATTATATGCTAAGAAGTGGTCGTCACAAGAATATTTTTGATCGGAAAGTTTATGATAAATACGGGATTCAGAAAGATACTGTAATGAATATTTTTATCATGGCGGATCACGCGGATAGTTTGGCTTCCAAAACGTATAAGTCGCATTGGTATGGCGTTGGAATGGGCGCTTTCAATAAAGTTACTTCGGGTTACAGTCGAATGAAAAAAGCACGGGCTAGAAATGATATTAGTCGCTTAAATTATCATCGGTATGCTGCTTGCAACAATTTGAATCATGAAATTGGTCACTCACTCGGTTTACAGCATACTTGGCGGGGAAATGATGGTTGTGAGGATACGCCCAACAATCCCAATTGTTGGAATGAAAAAGATCCAAATAAATCCAATTGCGGAACCTTGGCTTCTAATAATGTAATGGATTACAATACTTACAATAATGCTTGGTCTCCTTGTCAAGTAGGTTCGGTACACCAAAAATTTTCTTACATCGGAAAAAGTAGCGCATCTACTCGGAAGTACTTGCTCCCGGTTTGGTGTGAATTTAATCCTGAACGGAGCATTACAATTACAGATAAAATCATCTGGAATGGTGCGCGAGATTTAGAAGGAAATATTGAGATTAAAGCGGGTGGGGAGCTAACGATTCGCTGTCGGGTGTCGATGCCACCAGGTGGCAAGATTAAAGTTTTCCCAGGAGGAAGGTTAATACTTGATGGCGGAATCTTAGAAAATGCTTGTGGTAAAAAATGGCTAGGTATTGAATTAGTCGATGAAACGAATCCCGATCTTGCGGTCGTCGCAATTGGAACACCGGTGATTAAAGATGTTGTAAATGAGGTGATTGTAGAGTAGGAGGAAGGGATTGTTTTGGATGAGCGAAAAGGATGTTAAGCTTTGGATTTGCCAAGTTCAATTTTTCTAAAAATCGATTTGTCCGTTTGTAATATTGCTCAAATTGATTGGGAGCACTTTAGGATATTGGTACATTTCGGTCTAAATTTATTTGCTTCTTACAATATACCTTTTCGCCTCACGATACCTGCTCACCTTAATAACTATGGCTATCAGGCTTTCTGCCTACCGATCAGGCAGGCGGGCATTTCTCGATTGATACAAAAAATACTATTCAAAAATTCAAGATACCTTATGTCAGTGTAAAAAATAAAAATAAAAGGTAATTTTTATGGAATTTTACTGTATTTCGGATCTTATAAAGGAAGGAGTTCTTTTAGGAGAAATTTCTAGGAGAAATTCTTTTTTGGCAAGCTGTACAATTCCGGAAAATGGCAGTGTTGTGTTTAGTTGTTTATCCTTCTTTGGCAAGGGTAAACATGGTAAGGGTATATCAACCTTGACCGGTGGGAAACTGCCGGGGCGGCGGAGGCAGCGGGTGGGTCCCTTCCCCAAGTGGGTTTTTTGAGTAATCTATTTCATTATGTTTTATCTTATTTTTTATAAAAAATGTATTCGTTTTATAAGGCAAAATATAAACCTAAGTACCAAGACAAATTAACTCACTTATTAACTTGCACTATCTTTTGAACAGTCTCTTCGTTGCTCAAAGCCTTTCTAAGCTAAGGCTTAGGGCGGTTTTCGCGCCTCGATACTGTCCAAAATCTAACGCAATTTAATGGTAAAATAATTTTGTCTGGGTACTTACTTAAGGGAATGCCTAATAATTACCTCGGAATACGATTGCCCCAAGCGTTACTTCACTATCAATACTAGAAAAGCGTTCAGCAAACTTTACCTTAACTACAAGAAATACCACTCAACTACTCTCGATAAGGCCTTAAATCAAATAAAAAAATGCTGTTCTTAAAGTCTCCCAATGGATAGTCTAAAAAGTCTTTAAACTCTGGTCGCTCAGCGTAGGATCTCTGATTGATTAATAAATAGCGACAATCTTTTTCCTGAATTAAATATCGAATAGACTTGGCGGTGTAGGTTCGTCGATCCGCGTATGGCACCCAAGATTCTTTCACATTGTAGTTGGTCCAACCTCGGAGGCGATAATAATAGAGACTAATATTTGGACTCACATCGGGCAAGCTCAGTACTTTATCTTCGTAACGAATTTGTTTACGTTGCAGCCAATCTTGTAACGCTGCTGTTTCGTAGAAATTAGGATTGATCCCCGCTTTATAATTGCTATCTACTTTATAGCGAAAAATGAGTTCCTGTTTGGCGTAGAAAATGTGGAAACAAGTAAATCCGATTAAGCTTAATTTGAAGACCCAATGCTGTAGGAGTTGTGGTTGTTTTCGTTGTAGTTCGTACCCTAAATTGAGCAAAACTAAAACAGGAAAAACAAACAAAGAAATCGCATAGTAATCGTGATGGTTAAATTGTTTAAACCAAAGTAGATAAACCGCTACGTTGGCTAAAAAAAGCAGTCCCATTCCCCACCATAAGATAGGGTTTTGTGCTTTGCGTTTTCCCAAGAAGTAAATAAACGCTACGCCTACTACACCATGAATCATTGGATGAAAATATACCCAAGACCATTTGGTTACTAACTTTTTAAAAATTAAAGTTTGAGCTTCGGAGACTAAACTCCAAAGCGGTAAAATGCCTGCGAAAAAATAACCAGAATGCTGACTATTGTACTGATGTGTCCAATATAACCACCCACCGACGAGCAATAAAGGAAAGCTTAAGCATATGAAATGACCATACGATTTAGAAATTGTAAAACTAGTCTTTGCGTTGAATGCTGCAATCCGAAACTTTTGAATTAACCAAATAATTAATAAGGCAATCAAACTTATTAAACTGATCACTTTTAATAATCCAGCCAGTAAAGTAGTGAATAAAAATAGGGAAAGATACCTTATTTGGTCGTGTTTCCTCCATTGATAATAATAATACCAAGCACAAAAAGTCAAGCCTAATGCTGCGGGATCTGGTAAAAAATTAAAACTATAGTAGGCGAGGAGGGGAGAACTGAAAACAAGCAAAGGCAAACAAATAGCCATCGTTGCCTCTTTGATTAATAAATAGCTAAGTCGATGTAGAGACAATAAGCCCCAAAAGACAAAAACTAAGCTTAGTATTCTTAGTACGCCTTCTTCCACGCCGAATAAGCGATAGTATACCGCTGAGAGGTAGTATAAGATTGGAAATTCGGAAACCGTATATCCATCGTCGTTACAGACATTCATGATTTGCGGACGCAGAAATTCCATCTTAGCAAAATGATAATTGAGCGCAATTCCTGCCCCGTCAGTCTGTCGCCAAACGTGAGTAGATTGCGGCGGGTAGTGGTAAATTTCTGGATAAGAAAAATAAAGGCAGATGCCAAGAAAGGCCAGCGTAAAAAAAATTTGATACTTTTGCGGAAAACGCATAAAGGTTTTACTTTTTACAAAGGTAGGCATTTAAAAAAAGGGTGCCTAAAAAGACACCCGAATAATTCCGAACTAATTATTAATCATCTAGCGATTAACTACTTTCTGATGAGAAAAGAATTAGTATTCTATTTTTCTTGTTGTCATGGGAAACTTATTTTGCGCATAGGAACTGTAGTGTACTAAGGCAATTAAGGTATTTAATTTTCTGAATTCGTTGTAATGCTTCGCTGGTCAACAGTGAAACCCTATTGGAAGTAGGTAATTACAAGATTAAGTGCAGAGCTTGAAAGGACAGGAACGTCTTAATCGTTAGACAAGTCAAACCATTCTAATAAGAAATACTTATGCTTTTTGTTGTTATTCTAAATTCATCCCCTTTGCTAAATTTTTGAAGTGAAAAGAGGAAGCGATTATTCTTAAGGGGAAATTTTAAAGGTTTAAAATAAATGATTCTTGGCAAAAGTAGTAAAAATTTACCTAACACTTAGTGTGCGGAATAAAGTTTTAGGATTATTATTATCAATAATTTTTTATTTTAAGTATGGTCTGCGGCGGTTAATTTTATTTTATAACAAGACTGAGCTCATCAGAGGCACTAAAAATTATCAGGTTATTGCTGTCTTAAGTACTAAGACAAATTTTTTTTATCATTAAATTGTGATTGATTTTGAGTAGCATCGAGGCACGAAAGCCTTCCTACACCATAGCTTAGGAAGGCTTTGAGTAACGAAGAGGCCGCTCGAAAGATGGTGCAAGTTAATAAGTGAATTAATTTGCCTTGCTACTTAAAGCACCTTGATATTCTTATTGGTGGTCAATTTCTCAGGGACAAAAAAAGTCCTTAATTGGATTAACAATTAAGGACTTTACCGTCAAGTTATAAAAAAGGAAGTTGTTTCTAATATCATTTTTGAATAACTAAACAACTTCATTCGGTAAACTGAGTACACTTTAACATAAGTTAGTTGAAATTTTGGATAATGAGTTTTAGTGTCAATCGAGAAACGCCCGGAATCTGATAGCCATAGCTATCAAGGTGAGGACGTGACGAAGAGTGAGGCGAAAAGACATATTCAAAAAGCAAATAAATTTA
>JBGCFY010000297.1:0-26347 GCA_045110315.1 Saprospiraceae bacterium | reverse complement strand
GTACGGTAAACAATGTTACTTTAAACCTTGCTTACAACGGTTTCATCTCTAACGGACCTTCTATCACTGAAGGTTGTGGAGCAACTACTAGTACTTTTGAAGACAATGAAATCGCTGGTACTTGTGCTGATGATTTTGTTCAAATTATCGAAAGAACTTGGACAGTAACTGATGCAAGTGGAAACTCTTCACAGTGTGTTGAAACAATCACTAAACTACGTTCTACTTTAGCGGATATCGTATTCCCACAGAGCTTAACTAGTTTACCAGGTGATCTTCCTGCATTAAGTTGTGGTGCTTCAACTGATCCTTCTAATACTGGTGTACCTACACTTTTCGGAAACGCTGTTGAAAACGGTGGTGACTGCGGATTTGTAGTAGACTTTGAAGATAACGCTATCGAAGCATGTGCTGGTACCGTTAAGATTTTCCGTACATGGACAGTTACTAACTGGTGTACTGGTACTTCTGCTACTGACATTCAATTAATCAAAGTTGCTGATGATCAAGGACCAGCTTTAACTTGCCCAGCTAACGCAAGTCTTAGTACAGGTAATGACTGTAGTGCAAGCTACACGATTCCTACTACTACTGCTGTTGATGCTTGTACAGGTGCAACTACAACTGTAACATGGACTGCTGACGGTGGTACTTTAATTGGTAACACTTTATTCAATGCACCAGTTGGTGTAACTACAGTCACTGGTACTACTAGTGATGCTTGTGGTAACGAATCTACTTGTACTTTCACGGTAACTGTAGTTGATCAAACTCCTCCAGTACCAGTATGTGACTTGAGCACAGTAATCAACTTAACTTCTGTTTCTCCAACTACTGCTTTAGCTTCTAGCTTTGATAGTGGAAGTTATGACAACTGTAGTGATGTTACTTTAACTGTACGTCGTATGAATATGCCTCATTGCCCAGGTAATGATGCTACTCCTTTCGGTGAGACTGTACCATTCTTCTGCTGTGATGTAGGAAATGTAGTAATGGTAGAATTGAGAGTACGTGATGCTGCTGGTAATGTAAACTCTTGCATGATCGATGCTTACGTTGATGATAAATTGAATCCAGCAATTACTTGTCCTGCTGACGTTACTTTAGACTGTTGGGAAGATCCATTGGATTTAGCTACAACGGGTACTGCAACTGGTACGGATAACTGTAGTGTAACCATTTCTTCTATCGTAACTGGTTCGCTTGACGAATGTGGAGAAGGAACAATTACTCGTATCTGGACAGCTACTGATCCAGGTGGACGTACTGCTTCTTGCTTACAGAAAATTTCTGTAATCAACTCTGATCCTTTCGATTTAACTGATATCGTTTGGCCTCCTGATTACAATTCAAATACTTGTGGTGCTGGTTTAGAACCAACTGATCTTCCTGCTCCGTTTAACGGACCAGTTATTACAGAAGATGCTTGTGACTTAGTAGCTGTAACACATGAAGATTTATACTTGCCTATCGTAGATGGTGCTTGTGTTAAAATCTTACGTACTTGGATCGTTATTGACTGGTGTCAATATGATGAAGACAATCCAACGGCAGGTGGTCGATGGGAATATGTACAATTAGTAAAAGTATTGAACTCTGCTGACCCAGTAATTAGTTCTGCTTGTACAAACGAAACATTCTGTGCTAGCAACTGTGTAAACGGTCAAGCTACTTTAACACTTGATGCAACGGATGATTGTACTCCTGCTAACCAATTAAACTACAAATTTATCATTGATGCGTTTAACGACGGTGGAGATGATATCGTTGGTTTAACAAATAATGCAACTGGTGTTTACCCAATCGGTACACACAAGATTACTTGGATCGTAGAAGATGGTTGTGGTAACTTCGCAACTTGCATGTACTTATTCACAGTTGAAGATTGTGCTCCTCCTGTAGCTAAGTGTAAAACTTTCGCTGTAGATATTTCTGACCCTAACACACAATCTATCACTTTAGGTGCGGATTGGTTCGATGCTGGTAGCTTCGATCTTTGTGGTGACGTTCAGAACTTATTAGTTCAGTCTCCTTCAATTGGAAACGGACAAGGACCTAATCCTCCAAATACTGCATCTCCAGCATGGACATTTACTTGTGCTGATTTAGCTGGTGCTGATTTCATGGTTGTTACTTATGACTTATGGGTACAAGACATGAACGGAAACTGGGATTACTGTACAAACACAATCACATTAGAAGATAACTTGAACGTTTGTAACGGACCTCAAGCATCTATCGCAGGTGATGTTGAAGTAGAAACAGGTGACCAAGGGGTATCTGATGTAATGGTATACTTAGACGGTGGTTTAGGAGCTGCTCCTATTCAAACTACTGCTGATGGTAACTACTCTTTCATCGGTCTTAACCCATTTGAAAACTACACTGTAACTCCACAGAGAGATGATACGCCACTAGGTGTTGGTATTGCAGGTGATGCAGTAACTACATTGGATATCGTGAAATTAGGAATGCACTTATTGAATATCGAATACCTTGACTCTCCATACAAGCGAATCGCTGCGGATGTTGATGCAAGTGGAGATATCTCAATCTTTGACATGTTAGAATTACGTAAATTAGTTTTACACTTAACTACGGAATTCCCTAACAACAATACTTCTTGGAGATTTGTACCATCTGATTATACATTCCCTAACTACCCAAGCCCATTTGGAACTACTTTCCCAGAAAGTGCACCATTTAACAGCTTGTCTGGTAATGTATTTGCAGACTTTGTAGGTATCAAAGTTGGTGATGTTAACAATAGCGTTATTCCTAATAACTTAATGAGTGTTCCTGTAAGAAACACGGTAGGTGACTTAGTATTTAACGTAGAAGAAGCACAAGTGAGCAAAGGTGAAACTTATACCGTTGAATTCAAAGCAGAAGATTTCAACAACGTAGCAGGTTACCAGTTCACATTGAACTTTGATAAAGCATTAATTGATGTAGTAGACGTAGAAGCTGGAGATTTAGTTGATTTATCAGCTGGAAACTTCGGAATGAGTCTATTAGCTGACGGTGCAATTACAACTTCTTGGAACTCTACTCAAAATGCAGAATTAGCAAATGACGATGTAGTATTTACAGTTACGTTTACTGCTGCTCAGGATCTTAACGTGAGCGAAGCATTCAACATTAGCTCTAGATACACAGGTGCAGAGGCTTATACTTCAGCATTAGAAGTAATGAATGTAGCATTACACTTCAACGGTGTAGTTGCAACTGGTGATTTTGAATTATACCAAAATGCACCTAACCCATTCAAAGAAGAAACTGTAATCGGTTTCAACTTACCAAGTGCAAGTATTGCAACGTTAACGATTTACGATGTATCAGGAAAAGTATTAAAAGTAGTTAGAGGAGAATACGCTAAAGGATTTAACCAAATCAACGTTAACCGTAGCGAATTATCTGGAACTGGCGTACTTTACTACCAAATTGATACACCAAATCATACTGCAACGAAGAAAATGGTTTTGATTAAGTAATCAATCACCATTAAAAATAAAAGCTCAATAACCGGTTTAAAAATGCTTTAAAATCGGTTTTTGGGATGGCCTCTCTCCGTGCTAAGTAGGAGGGGGGCTTTTTTTATGCCATCATACGTAGCACAACGTCTTTGTTTAACTCGGCATTACACTGCCATTCGATGATACAAACCATAACGCGCCCGTACAGGATTCCTCTTGTACGGGCGCTTTTATATCAATAACGAGGTTATTAAAACATATTATGTATTTATATATGTTTAAAATACCGTAAAAAGGGTATTTGGTAGCGAAATATATACTGTATATTTGTGATATATGGTTACGTAAAGTAAATCATAAGTAAGACAAATTGTATTCCCATAACAACCGAAAAAAAAACATATGATCGAATAGACTTTACTTTGTATCTATCAAAGATAAATTGAGGTCAATAACGAAATGAACATATCCTAACCTTTCTTTTTAATTCCATATCACTTACTTCTAGGATCAACCCGTTCTTACCTCTTCTTACAATTAGTAAGGAAGTCAAACATTACATTTTATTTTTTTAGGATTTTTATCGAATCGCTTCGTGCATTATAGCCATCGCTGTACTTGTTACTGTATTGAGCATTTTTCTGTATAGAAATACCTATTGGGAAATGGCTTATTGATAAGCTTGTTGAGTAGTTCACCTTACTCCTAATACACTATTGTCTTGTTCGTGGTAAAGTGCTAATTCGGCTTTTTACGAATCTGCTTTACCGCGCTACTAACACGGGGATAATTATATTATTTATAGCAACTGTTTAGGGATTTTAAAACGGTTTTGGGATAGTCCTCTTTGCGAAAGTAAAGGGGACTTTTTTATTGGGCAAGATTTGTAAAGATCGAGGGCGCTTTTCAAACCTAGAGACTATTCAAAACGAACACAAAGTAGCGGTCATTCCGTTTTGTCTTGGGTCTGTCAGATTTAATTAGAAGGATTGTTTAAAGATTGTTCAAAAAATGAGATTAATTTTATAGCTTCGACCTACTAATCGTAAAGATTGTTATTCTAATTTCACATTTGACAATAGAATAATTCAAATAGTAGGACTACTGCGAAATAAAACCACAAAAATTAATCAAAGGGTGCTCTCTTAAGCCCAACTTTTAAACTTTAAACTTTTATCAATGTCTGATAACAAATCTTACCGTAGTGCTTTTATCATTATCACTACTTTATTCTTTCTTTGGGGTTTTATTACGGTACTTGTAGATTCGCTCATTCCAAGGTTAAGAGATGTCTTTAGTCTTTCTTATTTTGAAGCAGGACTGGTACAGTTTGCTTTTTTTATGGCTTACTTTATACTTTCTATTCCTGCGGGACTCCTTTTGTCAAAAATTGGATACAAAAAAGGAATTATCCTTGGATTAACAACGATGGCAGTTGGTTGCCTCTTGTTTTATCCGGCCTCTTCCTATCGTCTTTTTCCCGTCTTTTTGCTAGGTTATTTCACCTTAGCTGGAGGAATTACAATTTTGCAAGTAGCTGCTAATCCCTACGTTGCCTTGTTGGGAAGCGAAGATGGTGCTGCGAGTCGATTAAACCTTTCTCAGGCTTTCAATTCTCTAGGAACTGCAATTGCACCCATTATTGGCGCATTATTCCTCTTAAGCGATAGTGTTAAAACGACAGAAGAAATAGAAGCCTTATCCGAGGCGGAAAAAATTAGTTACTACACGGCAGAAGCTGCAACGGTACAAACACCTTTCATCGTGATTGCAGGAATCATCTTATTGTTAGCCCTTACTTTTAAGTTTATCAATCTTCCTAAATTAATGCAATCTGCTCCTACGGGTGGTTACGCAAAATTACTGAAGAATAAAATGGTACTCATGGGAGCGCTAGGGATTTTTGTCTACGTGGGAGCGGAAGTTGCCATCGGAAGTTACTTAGTTAATTATTTCCTTGAAATGGAGCTGACTAGCGTTATCAAGGGCAACGAAACAATGATGGGGATTGCTCATTTCTTTAACGATTCTTTTGATGGTAAAGATCCTAAAGCCCTGCTAGGAATCTTTGTTGCCTTTTATTGGTCTGGTGCAATGTTTGGTCGTTTTATCGGTGCCTACCTCACTCGGATCATGGCACCCGGTACGGTACTCGCTATTTTTGCTTCTCTAGCAGTATTGATGATTTTTACTTCCATGAATACCACGGGCTTAGTGGCGATGTGGACGATTTTATCCGTCGGATTGTTTAACTCTATTATGTTTCCAACGATCTTTACGCTGGCGCTTGATGGTCTAGGAGAGTTGAAAGCACAAGCTTCGGGGCTTTTGTGTACCGCTATCGTTGGTGGGGCGATTATTCCACCAATCTTTGGTTCGTTGGCAGATCAAGGGGGATTTAAGCAAGCTTTTATTTTAGCGTTATTATGCTACGGATACATTTTATATTATGGCTATGCTAAAAGAAATCGAGCAGCCGCGTAAATAGTTTACATCGTAAGCACTAGGACAGAATTCAATAAGTAAAGTTCTTTTAAAATAGGTAGATGATTAATTTGTATTGTTACTCGATCGTCAAATCATAGTTTTAAACAACTTCAATGAATGCAGGCTTGAATTTCTAATTGAAATTCAAGCCTGCATTTTACTTTTTAATCTTGAAGTTCTTTTAAACAAAAGCAGTATCTTTGCGCCGTGGCAAGAATATTAGGAATAGATTACGGAACCAAACGGGTAGGCATCGCAGCCTCTGATCCATTGCAAATCATTGCCAGTGGACTGGATACGGTACCAACGGATAGCATCTATGACTTTCTCCAAAAGTACACCGCAGCGGAGGAAGTCGAGACCATCGTGGTAGGAGAACCTATGCATCTAGACGGTCAACCTGCTCAAATTGCACACCTAGTGGTGGGATTTGTACGAAAAATTCGTAAACTTTTTCCAGATATTGAAGTTGTTACTAGAGACGAACGTTATACCTCCGTAGATGCAAAGGCAATTATCCTGCAAAGCGGAGCTAAGAAAAAGAAGCGCAGGGAAAAAGGATTGGTTGATAAAATTAGTGCAGTACTGATTCTGCAAGACTATATGGAAGCGCAACGGTCTTAACTATAAGAGGTCAAATATCCTGTACCGGCACAAAATAGTTTTATTTAAATTGCGGTGCAGTAATAATTATTGAAGTTTTTTTAAAATTAGGCTTGCAAAATTTGCCGGCAGGCAGTTAAATCATCTACCTATCTTTAAAACAACTTCAATATTCTAAAAAAACATAAAGGGATTGTGGATAACTTTGTGAATAAGTGCAAAACGTTCGTTATTAGCAATCCGCAGCAGTTTTAATCAAGATACTCTTATTACACCATGTTCGTACTCGGTGTACTTAATTAGTCAACTAGAAATACAATAATATGATTTTGCCAATATATGCTTTTGGGCAACCAGTATTAAAAAAAGTCGCCGCTCCGATTGATGAGCATTATCCAGACTTGAAGGAATTGATCGAGAATATGTGGGAAACGATGTACCAAGCACAAGGAGTGGGGCTAGCCGCACCTCAGATTGGTCTTTCAATTCGCTTATTTGTGATTGATACGATGCAAACCGCAGAGGAAGGAGATGAGCATCCAGGTATAAAAACGCCTTTCATCAATCCGCAGAAAATTGAAGAAGGTGGCGATCCTTGGCCTTACGAGGAAGGTTGCTTAAGTATTCCTAATGTCAGAGGAGACGTAGAACGACCTGCGCAAATTAAATTGCGGTACCAAGACGAAAATTTCGAATTCCATGAGAAAATTTTCACCGGTATGGAGGCAAGAGTCATTCAACATGAATACGATCACCTCGAAGGGATTCTCTTCACCGAATTGCTAAAGCCGATCAAGAAAAGATTTGTTAAGCGAAAGCTCGAAAATATCAAAAAGGGGAAAACAGATGTAGATTATAAATTGAAGTTTTATAAAGTACGCTAAACAAGCTCTTTATTTCCTACCAAAATCTGCGGGAATCTCTCCCCATAATTTTGTTTCCCATTTTAAAATTGGATTTTGGTAGGAATTATTTTTTAGCCAATATAAGCCGCGATCAATCAACTCAAAGAGTGGTTCGTTAACTTTAGACTTCTGTAGCTTCGTACGAACTACTTTCCGTTTTACCCAACCCATCGCAATCCTAGAATCAGAATAAATAGGTAGCTGATCTTTACCCTGTTTTTTTAAAAATGCAATGCCGTGTACCAAGGCTAAAAATTCTCCCACGTTATTCGTTCCTTTTCGAAAAGGTCCCATCCGAAAAAATTCCATTCCCGTCTTTGTATCTACGCCACGATATTCCATATCTCCCGGATTGCCACTACAGGCAGCATCCACGGCAATGCTATTCCAGATGATATCAGCACGCGCAGCTTCACTGAGCATGGGTTTTGACTTTTTGTTGAGCCCAATAAAATCACTCGATTGTCCACCGTAAGCAGCAATCGCTTCTTCTTTGGTTGGAAAAGATTTATAACGAGCATTGGGGTAGCCTTTAATCTGTAATTGACAGCTGGTCCAAGAATCATAGACTCCTGGATCGTTTCCTTCCCACACAACGTAATATTTTTTTTTCTTTGCCATAGCTAAGGATTTTAAAGGACTTAATAACTTTGCTCGCAAAATACAAAAACAAGCGCTTTGTTGCTAGCGAAGTTGTACTTCGCAAAAAAATAATAGCTCGTCCCTAAAATTATTTTTGGAACCTTAGCGCTTCACGGGATGCTTAAGAATTGAAACTGGTGGCGTACTTGAGTAACGATGGAGTTGATGGTTCGTTGCTAATTTAGTGGCAGGTAGTTTACTTTTTGGACAAGTTCAGAAAAAATAAAAACCGTTTACTCAGTAAAAAGCCCCGTTCTTTGACAAAAAAGGCACATTAACGAATTACCTAAGATAAGCTGCATTTTTTCTATTACTTTTAAATTTAGGATTTATCACTAGACTTTTTTCCAAAATAGTTTTATGCATTAAAAATGCAGAATTTGTTTTCCAATTGAGCTCCGCCGATCAGCCACGAACAGTTGTTGTTAAAAAGCGTAAGGCAGGGGAGATGGGAAATGAAAGAAGGACTATTTTTTTAGCTAAAAGCCTAATATTGAGCACAAACTACACAGAACTTCACAATTGCTTTACACAAAATATAGTAATGGGTAGGTATGCGCTGTAGTATACGATATTTCCTTTTCGGCTCAACGGAGCAGAAAGAAAGGATTAGTATGCCCAGCGATTATTGCTAGCTCGCTAAGATTAAAACCTAATAATAGCTAGGATTTTGAAAAGCTCTGCTAACAATTTTCTACATTTGTGCGGATTCTGAATGACCCAATCAAAACACTAATTCATGTTGATAGATACTCATACACATTTATACGTAGAGCAATTTGACGAAGATCGAGCAGAAATGTTGAAACGTGCAAATGATCAAGGTATTCAAAAGTTTTTTTTACCTAACATTGACCGGAGTTCAATTGATGCCATGTTAGCATTGGAAGCAGCTTATCCCGAGCAGTGTTTTGCGATGATGGGCTTACATCCTTGCTCGGTCAAGGAAGACTTTGAAGCAGAGCTAGCCGTCGTAGAAAAATGGCTCGGTCAGCGAACTTTTTGTGCCGTAGGGGAGATTGGTATTGATTTGTACTGGGATAAAACATTCCAAGCACAACAGGAGATTGCTTTTCGACGACAGATCAATTGGGCGAAAGATTTGGATATTCCAATCGTTATTCACTCTCGATCTTCGACCGCAGAAGTGCTTGAGATTTTGAAATCAGAAAAAGACGAAAAACTCAGGGGCATTTTTCATTGTTTTGGTGGCTCAGAGACGGAAGCAAGAGCAATCATTGAATTGGGCTTTCATCTAGGAATTGGTGGCGTTTTGACTTTTAAGAAATCTGGCTTAGATAAAACGCTAGCATCAATACCCTTAGATTATATGGTACTAGAGACAGATTCTCCATATTTGGCACCTACGCCTTTTCGCGGTAAGCGAAATGAAAGTGCTTATTTACACCAAATTGCTGAAAAGTTAGCAGCTATTAAAGAAAGAAGTATTCAAGAAGTTGCGGCGATTACCACTAGGAATGCGGAATCCATTTTTGAAACCGCAACGCGCAAATAAAATATTTGTAGGAGGAGGATTGAAAGGATTGCCACAATCGAAAAAAGCGTTATTATCTTTTGTTTGAAAATATTAGTATACTTACTTTGTGTATTTGTGAGATTTCAAGAAGCATTGAAAACACATTTTGATCGTAAAGTTTAAATTGAAAATCTTGTGTCAAGCAAAAGAATTTGACTATCATTGGAAGTGCAACAAAAAAAACAGGTAAATATGAGTCTAAAAGGACAGCTTCTTTCGACGAATTGCCGAGTGTAAGAGACAATCTTTCAAAAAAACAAGATTAATCTCTATACTATCAAGAAAAAATTTTGAATTATAACTTTATTTTACAATTTTTGTGACTAGCAAGCTTGGTTCTACTAAGCAGAAAATTTAGAATATTAAGAACTGCCAAATTTTTGTCGGTTTTTCGTAGAAGATACATCGTAACAAGCGAGCAATAATAAAATTTCATTTTTTTGAAAAACTAGCAAAGTCCTCTAAATTTGGACGACCAGCTTGACAGTAATCAAAGAACCTGAAAAATTATAAAGAATCGTTTCAGGAGAGTTGGCCGAGTGGTCGAAGGCGCACGCTTGGAAAGCGTGTATACCTCAAAAGGGTATCAAGGGTTCGAATCCCTTACTCTCCGCCACAGCATTACAGCGGAAATTATAACATTAAACTATATCTTTTTTAAACAGATTTATTTTTCACAAACTAGAAAACAATCGTAAAACCTTATTAATTATGCGAAAACTGTTAGCACTTTTGCTTGTATTAGGAATCGCTTATACCACAGGCGCGTTAGAACTTATGGCTCAAGACGGAGGAGAAGATACTCGTACCGGCTTTCAATTATTGAAACAATATTTCGTTCAGGGAGACTGGCGATTTATGAGTTTCGTACTTGTTTGTTTGATCTTAGGTCTTGCTTTTTGTATTGAGCGAATTATTACCTTAAACATAGCAACCACCAACACGGATAAACTACTTGCTAGAATTGATGAAAACCTGAAAACAGGGGACGTCAACGGCGCAATGGAAGTTTGTAAATCAACTCAAGGACCAACGGCAAGTATCTTGTACGAAGGCTTGAAGAACACAAGCAAAGGACCTGATGCTGTCGAAAAAGCAATTGTTTCTTATGGAAGTGTGCAAATGGGACTGCTAGAAAAAGGTTTAGTTTGGATTTCTCTTTTTATCGCCATTGCTCCAATGTTGGGTTTCATGGGTACGGTAATTGGTATGATTCAAGCCTTCGACCGAATTGAAGCTGCGAATGATTTATCTCCAAACGTAGTTGCAGGTGGTATTAAAGTAGCCCTATTGACTACGGTATTTGGATTGATCGTAGCCATTATTCTTCAGGTATTTTATAACTACATTGTATCTAAAATTGATAGCATCGTCAACAAAATGGAAGATGCATCCATCGCATTAGTAGACGTGATGGCCAGTAACAATGTTTTTAATAAATAAAACTCGGAGGAATACTTATGTATAAATTTTTAACAAAAAATGGGCAAACTATTGCCTTCGGTGCAGGTGTCCTGATTTCTTTGATTTTCCTAGTTAGTGTTTTTGGAGGATTAGATGAATTTAACGCCTACGGTGATAAAGATCCAGCGAGATACGCAACCACCATTTTTGACTTTGGTCTCTACGCTGCGGCATTCCTTTCCGTGATCTGTTTTGTGATCGCGGTAGTATTTGCCATCATTCACATTGCTGGAAACCCAAAAGGATCCCTTAAAGGTATCATCGGTGTAGGCGTATTATTAGTGGTAGCTTTTATCTTATATTCTACTTCTGTACACGAAACTTCTGGTCCCGTAGCGGCACAGCTCACAAAGTTTAATGTCAGTGAAGGGGCTAGTAAATTTATCAGTGGTGCGATCAAACTAGCAGGATTGATGATGGCTTTCACTGGAATCGCATTTGTTGTATCTGAAGTGCGTAACTTCTTTAAATAATGATAAATTATGTTTAATAAAAGAAGTAGTCGGGACAAAATGTCCAACGAAGTCAACGCTGGTTCAATGGCGGATATCGCTTTCTTACTCTTGATTTTCTTCCTGGTAACAACTACCATCGTCGAAGATAAAGGGATTAGAGTAAAGCTGCCACCTTGGTCAGAAGACGAACCAGACATTACTAAATTGAATAAGCGAAATGTGTTCTCCGTATTGGTCAATGCACAAAATAAATTGTTGGTTCGGAACGAACCGGCGGCAATTTCAGATCTTAGAGAACGCGCAAAGGAATTCATCGCGAATCCTAGCCGAAGAGAAGATCTAGCAGAAAAACCTACGAAAGCCATTATCTCGCTTAAAAATGATAGAGGTACTAATTATAAAACCTACGTAGAAGTTTATAACGAACTGAAAGGGGCTTATAATGAACTTTGGGACGAAGAAGCTAAAAGAATGGGCATCGACGGTGGTTATAATGATAACTTACCCATCGAAACTCGACGAACCATCAAAGGCAAAATTCCAATGGTACTTTCTGAAGCAGAACCTACAGCTTTTGGTAAAGAATAATTAGACAAGTGTTTGCAAATCGTTGAAAATCGTTGAAAACTATCTTGCTAACATTTCGTAACAAGTCTGTAATTTAGCTCAGGCCTAAAAATTTAAAAGATGTCAAAATTTCAGAAAAAAAGAGGAAAGGCTAATCCCGAAGTTTCTACGGCTTCTCTACCCGATATCATCTTCATGTTGTTATTCTTCTTTATGATGGTAACGGTAATGAGAGATGCTGAAATGAAACTTATGATTAATACGCCTTCTGCTAGCGAATTAGTGAAATTATCTGAGAAAAATTTGGTAAATTACCTCTACATCGGTAAACCCGTCAAAAAATTTCAAGAAACCTACGGAACGAGTCCTAGACTCCAACTAGGGGATAAATTTTCTACCATCGCTGATATTCCACTTTTCCTTGAAAAACATAAAATTAAAGTGCCAGAATCAAAAAGAGGTCGTATTACTTCTTCTCTTAAAGTGGATGGTGAAGTTACCATGGGAATCGTTCAGGATGTCAAAACGCAATTGAGAAAATCCGGTCAGTTAATCGTTAACTATTCTGCTAAACCAAGAAATGAATAGTTCGGTTCTTACAATTGGATTTTAAGACGTAAAAGAAAAAGGATTTGGGTAAACCAAATCCTTTTTTTGTTTAAGTACTAAGACCTAAATTGTCTCCATTTCGTAATTTTTCTTTTCTATACTAACAAAAATAGTTTGTTTTCCTCTTATCACTACAATACACATCTTTTTCGCTCTTTGCAAAAAGCTTCCGTATTGCGCAAAATTATAACCTAAACAAAAGGATAAAAGGTATAATTACGTAATGCTTACCGCAAACGATCCATCGAACTAACCAACTTCTGATCTTTATTGATGTAACGTTGCGCCAAAATAGCGAATACTAAAAATAGAATCGGTAAGCCAATCCCCAATTGCTCCTGTACTTCCGCATCGCCACTAATCGAACCGTCTTGAAAAACCAACCACAGCGTTAATACTAATCCCAAAACATTGGCAATAATTCCAAAACGATTGATCAATAATTGAGACTTTCGATTATTGTATAAAAAGATGCCAATAAAAGCCATCGCGCCAGCTGCACAGTACAAAACCAACAAAGCCATGTTGTCGTGGATATTATAAATACCATCCGCAAAAATAGACTCTGCTTGTGGCGTCACTGCCGAACTAGCAAAGGGTAAAGCAAAGAGACCAAAAGCACAAGCAGAAGCTAGTAGCAAAAATATAGTTTGAATTCGTTGTATCATTTTAAATAATAAATTTGTGTAAGATAAAGCCTAAAGATAAGAAATTCTTGGGCAAGCTGCCACGCAAAATTGACCGAGCGATAAAGATCTTCGACCTAAGCCAAGCTTTTGGGTACAAACTTGCAAACTACTTTTCTGCTTTTGGATGCTCCAAAAAAGGTTGGTACATCATTAAGGCGTGGTTTTCAGTAATGAGCTCTTCTCGGAGTAACTCCGGCGAATCAATCGGGTAAATTTCTCGAAAAATTTGGTTGTGCCGACTGTAACCTCCCCAAACTTCTCCCTGTATGATATGATTGCGTTCTTCCACTCGATAGCGAAAAGGAATTGGAACTTCACTGTAAAAAGCGCCCTGCAAATGCGTTTCATTAAAGGAAAGTTGCAATTGAAAAGCTTGCTGGGTTTCGTTTTTGATTTGTAAATCAATGTAATTGTAAGCCAATGTTGCTCCACTTCCAAAAGGCAAAGTGCGCTGTACATCAGGAAAAACGTCGTAACTATGCCGCCAACGTTCCACGACGGTCAACGGAGTATGCAAAGCCATCCAATAAATTAAGTTGCCCATTTGACAAATCCCACCCCCAACACCTTGCTTGACCAAGCCTCCTTCTAAAGTCATTCCTAGTTGATATCCTTTCCGTTGATTGGGCGCACCAACTAAATACCAAAAAGAAAAAGTTTCTCCAGGACGAATAATCAATCCCGAAATTTTAGCTGCCGCTAATTTTAAATTAACAATTTTATTGTGCTGTAAATGCATCTCAACGTCCTTGAGCTTCCGCAATAAAATGGATTGGTGCGTAACGACTTCGCAAGGTAGGAGTGCTTGCTGGCGTTCTTTGGCAAATTGGTTAGCACGACGCCACCATTGCCAATATCTTTTACCGATAAAGTACCTTTTTCCCAACCAACGTCGGAATCTACTGCGCTTTTTAGGTTTTGCAATTCCCAATGACTTAATTTTTACTATTGCTTAGAAGCGGTTTGGCTTTGACTTTTGAAATTTGTTATCGTTCCCTTTTGTACCGCAGGATAGTGGAAAAAGGGACATCACAAAATCAAAGTGTGAAATTCAAACAGCTTTTTTGAGGTCATCCTTTTTTTTGATGGATGTAAGATAACAAGCTTACGATAATAAATTAGTGCTAAAACTCGATAGTTTTGTTATTATTGTGAAATGATGACTACAAATCAAATCCACGCTCCAAATCTTAGTTATTGGGAAAAAGAAACTTTTTTCAAGGATATTGATATTGCAATTATCGGGAGTGGAATTGTGGGACTCAACGCTGCCATTCGTTTGAAAGAATTAGATGCTAGTTTGCGGGTCGTGATCCTCGAACGTGGAATCTTACCAATGGGCGCCAGTACCAAGAATGCGGGTTTCGCCTGTTTCGGTAGTTTATCTGAGCTTATCGATGATCTAGCTCAGCATAGCATGGAAGAAGTTTTGAATCTCGTGTCACAGCGTTGGGAAGGTTTGCAGCGCTTGCGTGCGCGAGTTGGAACGGAACGGCTAGCTTACCAAGCATACGGTGGTTACGAACTTTTTCGATCGACAGATCAACTGCGTTATGAGGCTTGTTTGGAAAAATTAGTCGAATTCAATCAGGCATTGTCGAGTATTACGGGAGTTGCGGATACTTTTCGATTACAAGACGCTAAAATTGCTCAATTTGGTTTTCAACAAGTCGAGCATCTAATTCACAATCAAGCGGAAGGACAAATCCATACAGGAAAAATGATGGAAGCATTGATGGAATTGGCGCGCAAAAAAGGAGTTGCCATTTATACGGGAATTAATATCCAAAAAATTGACGAAGCGCAAGACCAAGTACACTTATCTTGTTCAACGACAACTTGGTCCATTTATGCTAAGAAAGTTATCGTTGCCACTAATGGTTTTGCGCAGCAACTGCTACCCGATTTGGCCGTTAAGCCCGCCCGTAATCAGGTTTTAATTACAAAACCCATTAAAAAATTAGCGTTTAAAGGCTGTTTTCATTATGATTGTGGCTATTTTTATTTTAGAAATATCAACCAAAGGATTTTGCTAGGCGGTGGAAGAAATTTAGCGCCTACGGAGGAGACAACGGATGCTTTCGGTTGGACGCCTTTAATCAGAACCGCCTTACACGATTTATTGAATCAAGTTATTTTACCCGGACAAGGTGTCGCTGTCGATCATTATTGGAGCGGTATACTGGGACTTGGAAATCAAAAGAAAGCAATCGTCGAATTTGTCTCGCCCAAGGTACTCGTTGCGGTGAGACTTGGTGGAATGGGAGTCGCGATCGGAACTTTAATTGGAGAAGCCGCGGCGGAAGAAGTGTTATGATAATATTAAAAAAATAATTTCTAGAAACGTAAGGCTTGGGCACAACGTTCTTAAACTGGACTAATTCACGTGCCACAGGTTTGAAGTTGTTAATATGGTCATCAAACGATTTATTTATCTTTATTTACTTTTCTTTGGGATTGGGCTACAAGCGCAAACTCCAACGGATATTTCTACCGTTGTGCAAGATACTATTGCTCCAATTGCCCAAGATACAACGGGTGACGATAGAGTCATTGTTGATCATTCCAACGAAGCGGAATACGAACAACTCGCAGGAGAGGAAATTCAGTATTTGTTGGGAGACGTAGAATTGCGGCAAGAAAATATTTATATGTATTGCGACAAAGCAGTCATCAGAGATAATAATGTGACGGCGGTGGGCAAAATCATCATTCAACAAAATGATTCGATTACCATTTTTGCAGATTCTTTATCCTACCAAGGAAATAACCGCATCGCGGACCTTTTTGGAGAAGTCGTCTTGATCAATGGAGAGAAAAAGCTTTTTACAAATCGTTTAAATTACGACTTGAAAACTAAGGTCGCAACCTACAAAGAAGGAGCGATGCTGACTAATAAACAAACGCAATTGACGAGTAAAACGGGTTACTATTATGTCAACGAAGACGAAGCTTTTTTTAAAGATAGCGTCTTGGTTGTAGATACTAATTTTACGCTACGCGCGGATACGCTAAAGTTTAACACTGAAACTCAAATTGCAACCTTCCTTGGTCCTACTCGAATTAGTCAAAACGAAACGAAGATTTATTGTGAAGAAGGCTTTTACGATACAGCGAATAAGATTGCTGAGTTTAGAAAAAATGCGCAATACGTAAAAGGAGCGCAACAAGCCGTCGCAGAGGTGATTCGCTATGATGGTAGCAAAAGGGAAATTTTATTAGAAGGAGAGGCAAAAGTAGAGGAGGGGCTCAAAAAAGCGAATGCGGATTTGATCCGCTACAATGAGCTGACGGAGGAAACTTTTCTGGAAGGAAATGCTCACTACCAAGATAGTACACGAGTAATTGATGGAGACCAAATCATTTACGAAGCCAAATCGGAAATTTACAAAACTAAAGGTCGTTCCTTATTTAGCGATCCGCCACAGTTGTTGGAAGCAGACGAGATTGATTATGATGGTAATAAAGGCGTCGCTACGGGAAATGTCATTTGGCAAGATACCAGTGCTAATATCAAAATTGATTGCGATACCATTAATTACAACAAAGAAACAGATTACTTGCTCGCTTTTGGTAATCGTCCGTTACTAACGACCCTCGTGGAAGGCGATACACTCTTTATGCGTTCGGATACGCTGATCTCTTTGCGAGAAAATCCAGCAGATTCTGCGCGAACGCTTTTTGCGTATCGTGATGTTAGGATGTTTAAACCGGATTTACAGGCAGTTTGTGATTCCTTAGTGTATAGTACGGCAGATTCTTTATTTAAATTTTATGAAGATCCTATCATCTGGGCCGATACTTCTCAATTTTCTGCGGATACCATGCACATTCAAATGAAAGATGGACAAATTGATCGAATCAACTTGTACAGTAATTCTTTTATTTTAAATTCGCCGGATGAATTATTTTATAATCAAATCAAAGGGAAAGATATTATCGCCTATTTTGTTGAACGGAATCTACGAAGAATGCGCGTCGAAGGAAATGCCGAGTCCGTTTACTATGGATTAGATGAAAGCAATGCTTACATTGGGGTCAACAAAACGGTCTGTAGTGATATGCTTTTATTCTTTGGAAACAACAAGGTGGAAAACATCAAGTTTTTTACGGACCCTCAGGCCAATTTTTTTCCGATGCAACGCGTAGATCATAATTCGATTAAATTGCCAGGAGCGGATTGGAAAGGAAAGATTCGCCCTCTTTCTTTGGCGGATTTATTTTAAAACAACTTCAACTTGAACCAAAATCTCTGCTTCTCAACTTCTTTTTGAATTATTAAACAACTTCAATGTAATCATTTTCTGATGAAAAGCTTTTATTTATTTTTTGCCTTACTATTTTTTCAAATCCATGCTTCTGCCAATACCGTTGAAGAATTATTTACGCAAGCAAATCAAGCTTACGAAGCAAATGATTTTACCAAAGCGTTGACGACTTACGAAAAAATTCTGACGGAAGGCTACGAGTCTGCTGCGCTATATTACAATCTAGGAAATTGCTATTACAAAAAATCGGATCTTGGTCGGAGTATTTTAAATTACGAACGTGCCTTGAGAATTGATGCTAGTGATGAGGATATTTTGCAGAATCTTGCCTTAGCTCGGGAACAGAAACAGGATGATATCGGTATCTTGCCGCCTTTCTTTTTGGCGCGGTGGTGGGGCGGTTTGCGAGGATTATGCTCCGCAACAACTTGGTCGATTTTGGCCCTTTTATTTTTGTGGATGGGAATTGGAGGAATCGCACTTTGGTTGAAAGGGGAGACGCGATCGAAACGAAAGCAAGGCTTTTTATTGGCTTTTGTGGCGGGAGCGCTCTCGGTCTTAGTTTTTATACTTGCTTACCAGCAGGCTCAATTGGAAGTAAATAGCGGCATGGCAATCATCATTGAGACGGAAATAGAACTTCGAGCGGCTCCCGACGAAGCTAGTGGGGCGCAATTGGAGTTACACGCTGGAACAAAAGTTGAGTTGCTAGATCAAATTGGCAATTGGTACAAAGTCCGCTTGATGAACGGTGAGCAAGGTTGGTTACCCGTACCAGCATTAACGCAAATATAAACGTGATTTTGTGCTTGAACTCATTTAAGCTTACCGCTACTTAACATCGTTCTTGCAGGTCGATTAGGCGGCTTAAAATCTTCTTTTCGAGGTATCTTGGGGTCTTATTTCCTTTTTTGTAAAAAGAAGCAACATTATGCGTTTTGGAAACGTATTAAAGGTACACTTCTGCTCACTTAAAGTCCTAAGTACCATTATGAACCCAAGAAACACTATCAATCGCCGCATTTTCAATTTCCTTTATCAATCGGACTACGTTCTACTCGATTATCAGCTCAATTTTACGGATCAGCCCTCCGAGTTCGTACTTGCTAAAAATGGTTTAGATGCGCTGATCAAAGAACTCAAAAGTTATCCAGAATTGGCGCATATCCGGATGAGTTCTAATGCAAATTTTTCAAAAATAATTTTAGAAATTAAAGAGGAATCTCCTTTGGAGTTGGTGATTTATCATCGATTGGTACACAAGTCTTTGAGTTATTTGACGGCAGAAATGTTATTATTTAAACGGAGAACAGTGGCTAAATTACAGCTTCCTGCCTTGGAACACTTACTGGAGTTTGTCACGCTAAAACAGTTTATGCAAGACAAAGGAATGGAAGAACGATATTTCCGTTACTTTGATGAATTCCATATTTTGGTACAAGAAGGCTTACTGGATTACTTTAATAATAAGTATGGTACTCATTTTAGCACTTTATTTGAGCTAACCAACTTCAGCGAAATGGAGAAACTGACCATGCTCAAAAATTTAAAGGCGTTACCAGGTAATCGCTTCCCTCAGAACATTAATATTCGGTGGTCAAACTTTGTTGGTTCGCTTCGACAGGCGAGAGTGGTTTAGTTTTAGGCCGTAAGAATTAGGATCAATAATTAAAAACCCTGAATCATCGAAGTAGGATTCAGGGTTTTGCTTTGTTTGCATGCAGATGTAGGCATAAAAAAAGCCCTATCCTAAGGGACAGGGCTCAAAACAAAAAATATAAAGCTATGAAAACTAAAACTATTTAAGTAAACCTAGTTGGGAGTTTTTATTACTCCTCTTCGCTTGCAGCTCCTTTGTCAACACCACCATCCAATCGATCCTGCAATACTTTTAATTCGTCCCATTTACCATCAGCAACTAATCTAGACTGACTAGGCCAAGTGGTTGGGTCATGCATTTTATATCTATTTCCTGCATCTGCAAGAATTTGCTTCATTGCATCTACATCAGCATTTGCTAATTCTTCCCAAGTATTGATTCCTCCGTTGTTAAGAAGTTCTTCAATTTTTGGACCGATACCTTCAACAATTTTCAGATCATTTTGCTTGTACTTTTTACCGTCGAAGCTTACTTTATCTGTAACGTTAGAAGTAGCCGGTTTTGTTGCCTCCTTAGTCGTCGTCTCCGCGACAGGTGCTACCTTTTTAGGCATAGTAGGCGAAACTTTAACTTTAGCTACCGTCTCTGAAACACTATCCACTGGAATAATGTTCACAAAAGTACGATTTAATCGTTTTTTCTTAAAGCTAACTACTCCGTCAACTAAAGCGTGTAAAGTATGATCTTTGCCCATACCTACATTATCTCCAGGGTGAAAACGAGTACCTCTTTGTCTAACAATAATATTACCTGCTCTAGCTGCTTCTCCTCCGAAGAGTTTCACACCGAGTCGTTTACTTTTACTATCACGTCCGTTGTCCGTACTACCAACTCCTTTCTTATGTGCCATGATATATTTTTTAAATATAAGGTGAAAAAAAAAAAAAAAAAAAAAATTGTCAAAGTTTAACCTAAAATTGATCCAATTTTAAGTTTAGTAAACCTTTGGCGGTGCCCATTCTTCACTTTCTATCCTTTTCTTCTCTTCTTTTTGAACACGATTACTTTATCACCTTTTTGATGTCCAAGTACTGTGGCTCCTACAGAAGCGGAATCCAGAATCGGCTTGCCTAAGCTAACGTCTCCGTCTCGATCGATCAAGTGTACATGATCAAAAGAAAGGTCGTCGCCTTCATTGGCTTCTAGCTGGTGGACGAAGATCTCTTGACCTTCTTCGACTTTGAATTGTTGACCAGCTATGGTTACGATTGCAAACATTTAATTGTCTTTTAGATAAAAATATAAATAAATTTCGATAGTTGCTAAAAAAAAACTCAATTTTAAAAATTGTTTTAATAGCGGCTGCAAAGCTACGATTTTCCTCCATAAAAAACAAACCTTATTCCGCATTAAAAGGAATATGGGATGCCATAATGGGCTAAAAGTGAGATTTGTAGAGGATTTTTAGAGGAGTGAACGTAATTTAAAGCTAAACTTTAACTTTTTCCCATTCCTTAAAATAGTCAAATTAAGCTTTTTACCAGCTTTAGCTTGAAATTTTTTAGTTAATCCTTTGAGGGTGTACCATCTAGCGGGTATCCAACCGACCTTTATAATTTGATCGTTGGGTAATAAACCAGCTCTACTGGCTGGCGATAAGGGAACCACATCATTAACGACGTACTCCTCTAAATTATTACCTGCCGCAATTAAAATCAAACCACTTTTGTCGAAAGCAATGGGTTTTTGGTAATTGCGTCGAGGTTTCAAATAGAGTTTCTGATTGGGATAATCAAAAATGGCAGTGAAGCGACTCAATAAGTCATTACCGATAATACCATGGCGATTATTGAGGAAACTCGTATCCAATTCGGTATTATAATCTTGGAAGTTGGTCACTAAGTCATTAAACTGAAAGTCGGAGAACCCAATTTTGGTCACTTTAGCTTGATAGCCCCGCAAAAAACCACCCAGGCCGAGGGCTAATTTACCTTTAATGAATTTTTTTGGCGTTTTTAGATCCTTGTGTGCGTTGGTATGCAAGAGCAATGAAAGTGCCGCACCAGTATCCAATAAAAGCTTGGTCGCAATAACGGTATCGTTGGGCATCGTAACGGTAGCCTGTAAATAAGGCTTGCCCCGTTTGACCTCTAACTCGAGCGTCTGGTATTTTTTGCTTGGTGCCTTAAAATGGCTTGGGCGATGAAAACGAATGTATTTTTTGCGGTAATTGATCTCGAAGACCAGATTTTTAAAAATACCTGCCCCGATAATTCCATCTATTTTTAAGCCGATAAACTCTGATAGTTGAAAATAGTCTTCTTCTAGAACTAAGATATTATTATACTGATCGATTATTTTTCTACCAATATTAAGCCTGATTCCCAAACTGAGGTGTGCAAAAATAGGCTTGTTCATATCAGAGCCGACCAGTGGGTAGCGTCGTTTATACTGCAAACCCAACTGATCCATTTCCGTTTTGTTAAATAACAATAAATGTTGTGCGCCGGTATCAAAAATGAGTTTTACGGGTTTTTTATCATTGAGATTCGCCTTAATAATAATAAACCCATTTGCATATTCAAAAGGAATGGTAACGGATTTCTTATTTCTAGCAAACTGAAAACCGAAGTTTTGTCCAGACAAAGAAACACTCCCAAACGTACTGAAGAAGGAAAGGAAATAGACTAGAAGACGGCGATGATTAGACATAAATTTGTAGCATAGCTTAGTCCCTAAGATAAGAAAGATTTCCTAAAAAGAACTTTGATCAACTAAGGGAGGAGGACTAAATGCCAACATTACGACTATTGTTTTGAAGCGTTGAGTATTTATATGAAGCTGTTATGTTAAACAACATTCATAATGTATTTATCCTAGGAGAGAAGATGATGAGAGCTAATGTTGGTTGCTCAGCAACGAATTTTCGTTGCTGAGGTAGGAAACGGATCAGCAGTTTGGAAAATAGAGACTTATTGCTCCAAGATTGATTTCAAATCCGCTGGAGAATAATTGATTGACTTCAAGGTCTTGTCATCCGACTTACGGTAAACGAGAAAAACATCGCCGGCTTGCTGAATATAACTATCTACCCCTTTCGTAGCTTTATAATGTGCAGCGGTAGCTTCGGCTTCTTCGCGAGACTTGCAAGTTTTGCTCATATTGGAACGTTGAACTTCGTCGAAGAGGGTTTTGAATTTTTCACCAAGACCAAATTCTAAAACGGCGCCGGAAAGGACATACTGAATATCGCAAAGTGCATCGGCTACTTCCACCAAATCATTATCCGCGATGGCTTCTTGTAATTCCCGGAGTTCTTCTGCAATTAGGGACACGCGGAGTTCGCAACGTGCTTTCGATGGAATAATGGGGTTTTCCTCGATTGGATGTTTAAAAGTCTTATGAAATTTGGCAACTTGGTTGAGCGCATCTATTTTTTCCATCGGATATTAATTTTGATTGCAAAATTAAAATAATCATGGAAAGCAAGTCAACTTACAAGCTTTTTTTTTGAAGGATCAAGTAATCTGTTGTTGAGGATAAGATTCCTGTAATTGTATGGACGAGAACAAGGAAGTGTTAATTTTGTAGGTTAAACGCATCAAATTATTTTTAAATAATGAATATTGAGTAATGGGATTTTGAATGTTGAGTAATGGGATCTTGAATATTGATTTGTTGTTCGTTTTTGGCAACGGTTGATCATTTTTCAATCAATATTCAAGATTAGATATTCAAAAATCAATATTTCTCTTCCATTCTACGGGATGAATATTTGATGCGTTTAACCTATTAATTTTGTAAACCTTTTACCTAATTGTATAAACAAATAAGCAAGATTAGTACTTATCTTTACCTTATGAAAAATAATCGAAACGATAAACAGAAGCTATTGATCAAAAATATGGTTTGTCGGCATTGCATTGAAGCGGTCTTGCAAGTTTTTAAAGCATTAGATTTAGAGATTGATGCAATTCGTTTGGGAGAAGTAAGCCTGAGAAGTGGGACAGAAGTGATGGATTTGCCAAGGCTAAAATTGAAGTTAGAGCAAGCTGGGTTTGAATTATTAGAAGAAAAAGACAAACAAATTGTCGGGCAAATCAAAACGGTTATTTTGCGAATGATTCATTACAATGAAAATTCAACAGCGCTGAAAAACTCAACTTATATTTCTCAAACCGTAGGATATACTTATGCGTACCTCAGTAAACTATTTTCTCGGGAAGAAGGAATTACGATTGAGAAATACATTATTTTACAAAAAATAGAACACGCCAAGGAATTATTGTCTTACGGAGAATTGAGCCTCAGCGAAATTGCTTACCAACTTTCTTACAAAAGTGTACAACATCTCTCTAATCAATTTAAGTCAATCACGGGAATGTCGGTGAGTCAGTTTAAGAAACTAGAAGATAAGCCGAGGAAACCACTAAATGAGATTTAGAATACTAATGAGATTTAGGTATTAAAAAACGAATCTGTAAATAAAAATAGAGGATTTGAACCATTCAAATCCTCTATTCGTTTTTAAACTTGCGGTAGTAGGAATTACAAGGTTTAAAAAATTAGTTAGTGGCGGCAGTCTCTCCGTTCAGTTTTTTCAACTCTGCTAAAAGTAAATTAGCGGGTGCCATGCCTCTTGACTCTTGAATTTTATTCAATTGAGGATCAAAATAAACGAGGGTAGGATAAGCACGGACGCCAAGGTCGATGGTTAGATCATGTACGCCATTTCTACGGTTTTTTGCAACGTTACTTTTATATCGTGGATTCTTGAATTCTTTTCCTTTAAATTTTACTGGATCAGCGGATTCTCCGTTGAACTTTACCGCGTAGTAATTCTGACCAATATAGTTGATGACTTCAGGATCTTTGAAAGTTGTTTTCATCATCATTTTACAAGGACCACACCAAGGCGTGTAAACATCCATCATAATTTTGCGGGGTTCCGTAGCCATTTTTGCTTGTGCTTCCTCGAGTGTTATCCACTCAATGTCGGTGTAAGAAGTAGGTTCTGATTTGTTGCAAGCCGCAAAACTTAGAGCTAAGAATAATAAAGCATAAAATTGTCTCATGATTTTAAATTTTTTGTAAGAAGTTATTTGTAAACAACTTCATTGGGTGAAAATATTTATTCCTTGTTATAAGCGAGTAATTTATTTAACTTTTCTCGGAGCGTTTTCGTATCGACTTCTACTTCGAGAATTTCGCCGTTTTCATTTAGTAAAAATACAGCGGGCAATTTATTAATTTTAAACTTTTTGACCAATTCTGATTGCGTTCCTGCTAAGTCTGCTACTTGTACCCAAGGCAATTGATCCCGTTCAATGGCATTGATCCAACTATTGGCACTGGAGTCTACCGAAACCGCGTAAATTTCGAAACCTCGATCTTTAAACTCCTCGTAAATCGGCTTGAAGTAATAGCAATTTTCTTCGGTACAAACCATACTATACGAAGCCCAAAATTCTACCAAAACGACTTTTCCTTGTAGGGAAGACAAGGCAACGAGTTCGCCGTCTGGACTGCGTAGTTTTATGTCTGGAAAAACCATGCCCTTTTCCAATTGACATTCGTCGGCAAAAGGAATCGCAGCTTGTTTTTGAGTTTGAAAATATAAACCAGCAACAAATAAGCTAGCAAAAAAAGCTAAAATTAGCCAAAAATTTCTTTTTCGATGGAAGGGTACATTTTTAGGAAGTGCGTTTTGTCTTCGGACAATCGCTTCCCAATTCCCCGCATCGGGTTGAAGGACATCGAATTCCTCCTGATGGCGCCGAAAGAATTTTTCGATATTATCCATATTGCGTGTTGCTTTTAATCAGATGAAGTAATCTATCTTTTCCTCGTTTATATTGGCTCAGCGAAGTGGAAACACTGATTTTTAGAATCTCCGCAATTTCTCGATGATCGTAACCTTCCAGTAAATACAGCGACAATACCGTGCGATAACCATCGGGCAATTCCATTAAGGTTTTTTGCACTTGTTCAATTTGCAATGCTTCGTAAGCAATATCTGACGAACTCGTCGTATCCGTTTGTTGAAGATAGGCTTGATGCAAATTTTTGAGACCACCATTCTTTTTCAAATGAGTAATGGCTGTATTGACCACAATACGTTTCAACCAAAAAACAAAATCACTCGTCGCGTTAAAACGGTCGAGCTTCGCAAAAGCTTTAACAAAGGCTTCCTGTAAAACATCTTGCGCATCTTCTCGGTGATTGACAATCCGATAAGCCACATTGAGCATGGCTTTTGCATGCTGGCTGTACAGTTGAAACTGTGCTTGTGGTTCTCCAGCGCGACATCGTTGGAGTAATACTTGTTCGGAATCCAAGCCCTTCATTTTTAATTTTGCTTGTTTAATACAGGGCGCTATGGTCATCAACACTTCTATTTATATAGACCCGCAGCCTTTCAAAGATATTGCATCTGAAGCAAAAAAGTTTTAAAATATTTTGTAAAGACTATAAACAACTGACTCAGGAGTCTTGGCGAAGACTAACTTTACAGCAGCATCTAAATTGCGTTTTAGATAAAATTCCTATTTTTAGTGTTTAGAACAACTTCTCTTCCTCTTTAAACAGATTAAACAAAATTATGCCAGAGCTCAAGAAAAAAATTACGCTTTACGGACTGACGATGATTGCGGTTGGTTCTTGTATTGGAGCGGGTATTTTTATTACGCCTTACCAAATCGTCGCGGCGGTTCCCCATCATGGGCTTGTCATTTTGGTTTGGATGATTGGTGGTTTGATTGCCTTGACGGGCGCTTTAACTTTTTCTGAACTTGGGGCAATGTTTCCACAATCTGGCGGCGTTTACGTTTACTTGAAAGAAGCTTATGGAGACCTAGTTGCTTTTTTATACGGCTGGGTTATTTTATTGGTCATTACAACGGGCGCGTTGGCAGCGCTGAGTATCGGTTTTACGAAGTACTTGAGTTTTATTTTTCCCTTGTCGGAAACGGCACAGCAGTACGTAGCGATTTTCACCTTGATTGGATTGACGGTGGTCAATATTTTTGGAGTACAACTGAGTCAA
>JBGCFY010000296.1:0-10361 GCA_045110315.1 Saprospiraceae bacterium | reverse complement strand
TTGTCTGTGTTTTTTGCCTCGTTTAAGCTCAAAATTCTTTTCAACTTATTGTAAACTCAATTTCTGCGAACTACTTAATAATTTTTTGTCACAATGATTAGTTCTAAAATACAAGATTTTCAAGGAGCAAACTATTCGTTTTTAGGACAAGTCAGTGTGTTAAGTTAAATGCTAGGGTAGGATAGTTCAAAGCTGTTGCACGATTATTGAAAAAGATATAAAAGTATTGGCTCTGGTTTGGCATAAAATGCATCGTCCCGAACCTCCATTCGGAGATTCGGGACGATTGAGTAAGATCAGGTTGACTTGCTGTAAATCTTTAATTCACGCGAATGGCTAAAGTCACGAAGTCACCCGCAAATTCTTGATGATCTGCGATTTGTGTTTTGATAAATTCATCCCATTGTGTTTGTTTCAATTTGACGATGGAATGATTCGTTTCTCGATCGTAGCGTTGTTGTACTTGATCATATTCTTCGAAAACTTCATCGAAGATGCGCTTCATTTCGGTATTGACATTCGCATAGGTAAAATCTTTAAATGCGGCAAAACGTTTTTTTAAGATTCGACGATAGAGCTCAGACAAATCAAAATGACTTTGTTCGTGGTTGAGTAAATGGTCGGTTTTTTCGTTGGACTTTACCCAAGACTTATCTTTTTCAAAATAACCATAAACCGCCATCTCTAATACCGTTTCCGTATTGTGAATCACTGCGTAGGACATCCCTAAAGTAGAGTAAGCATCCAAGTGCCCCTTGGCTTGCGGACGGGCTTGGAAATCAGACCACTTTAATTTCTGATCCACATTCCAAAAAATCTTATTTTCTCTTGAAATATCTGCTTCGTTTAAGGTCGAAGCGTTGACCGTTACCTTTGTCGTTTCCGTAGTGGATACGGTTGAGCTACTTGGTGCACAAGAAAAACAACTGCTGACTAGGAATAATATTAAATGAATACTCTGTAACATATTTTTTTATTTAAAATAACTTTTGTGCTAAGGGTACGAATGGAAGGACTAATAATGGAAACTTTGCGTTATTTTTAATTTTAAAAAAAGTTCCTCAAGGATTGCCCACGGTCAAGCATATGCCAAAGACAAGCCTAATAATAGCTGCTAATTATTCGCGCAAAAAGACTAATTCTCCTTTCGGGGATACTTTTACTAGGACAGAAGGTTCTTGTAAGCTCTTTTCGCTTTGTCGTGCTTTGACCACATAATCGACTTGTCGAATGACTTCTGAGCTAATCGCGCCAAAATTAGACGGAAAGGCTTGATTGTGGATATTCGCAGAAGTTGCGACCAGCGGTCGTCCGAAGGCCTGGATCAGGTTTTTACAAAAATCATCTTGTACAATTCGCACAGCGATGCTACCATCGGGCGCAATTACACTCGGTGCCAGATCTTTAGCTTCTTCGTAGACAACGGTCAACGGACGAATGTGATACGATAATAGGGTATCAATACGAGGATGTACTTCCGCGACGTATTTTTTGAGCATAGCTAAAGAATCGACCAAGAGGACAAAATTTTCATCGTGGGTGCTTTGCTTAAGTTGGTAGACTTTACGGACGGCTTCTTCGTCACAGGCATCACAGCCAATTCCCCAGATCGTATCAGTAGGATATAAGATAAGACCACTCGTCTTCAAAACGTCAATAATGTCTTCTAGTTTATCGTTTTCAAACATAAAACCACTTAAATTTGTTATACATATATTCTAATTCTTGACAAAGTTGTTTATTTACTGGAAAAATGCAATATATTGACCTATTTAACCATTAAATGGTACGTCAATCCTCGTAATTACTTCTTGGTGAGCGTGCAGTATAAAAACGATTAAAGGGGGAAATAGTTTTTATTTTCATCAAACAAAATAGTAACTTTTGAAGTACCGCTTACTCGAAGATTTGCATGAATTCTAGAAAATTTACCCTAAACCCTAAGTAAATAGATTTAAAATAGCTCAAGAATAGCAGCTAAATTTACTAGGATTACGGTTTAACTTATAGATAACTGAAAAAAATCGCTCTGTAGTACTTAGTTTGCAAATAAAAATTAATCTTTAATTAAGCTGGTAAGTGAAGGGGGAAAAGCAGCAAAGAGGTTTTTAAGAAATTTAGAATTTTTTTCAAAAAAAAAACAACTTCTACGCTAAGCTTTTTAGCATAGCGTTTACGAAATACTTCTTTCTATCAGTGATCCCTGAAGATTAGTCAAAGAACCATAAAAAACAGCATAAGTGAAGCGAATTTATCATATCATATTGGGAACGGTTTTATTATTCTGTTGTGTTACTCCTTTATCGGCCAAACACATTATTGGAGGAGAGATCACTTACGTTTGTAACGGTGGTGGTGTCTATACTTTTACAATGAAAATCTATCGAGATTGTAGCTCTGATGGTGCAGATTTTGATAGTCCCGCATTTATAGGAATTTATCGCGGGTCTACCTTTTTAGGAAAATTAGATGTAAATATTGATGGTGGTATCAACAACATTCCTCCTGTAATCAAACCCTGTCTAATTTTACCAGAAGGCATTTGTGTGCAAGAAGCTGTTTATACTTTTCAGGCGACCTTACCTACAGTCAGTCAAAGTTATCACATCGTTTATCAGCGGTGTTGTCGAAATAATACCATTACTAATATTGTTGACCCAGGAGATTCTGGTGCTACTTATACCGTAGAACTAACGCCAGAGGCGCAAGGTGTTTGTAATAATAGTCCAACCTATGACTCTTTTCCTCCTATTGTGATTTGTGCTGGAGAATCTATTGATTTTGATCACGGGGCAACGGATCCAGATGGTGACCAATTGGTATACGAATTTTGTAGTCCGTTACTCGGTGGTGGAAATAATGGTTTGCAAGATCCATTCGTGGCGGCAACTTGTATCGGTATTCGACCCGATCCTCCGTGTGGTCCGCCGTTCGATGATGTCGAATTTTTGGTGCCGGCTTATAGTGCTTTAGAGCCAATGGGAGGAAGTCCACTCATTACGATTGATCCAAATACAGGCTTCATTTCGGGAATTCCAACGAATTTAGGTCAATATGTGGTGGGCGTTTGCGTCTCCGAATTTCGAAATGGTCAGCTATTGAGTCAGGTCAGAAGAGATTTTCAATTTAACGTCGCCAATTGTCAACCCACCGTCGTAGCAGAAATTCAACATGATGAATTAATCGGTGATCAAGAATATGTCATTAATTCTTGTGGTACAAATACAGTTGAATTTGTTAATGAGAGTTTTCAAGAAGCTTTTATCACGGACTTCTTTTGGGAATTTGAAATTAATGGAGTTACCGAGACTTTTACGGAATGGAGTCCAACAATTACTTTTCCAGGTTTGGGCACGTACGAAGGCATCTTAGCTTTGAACCCGGGAGAAGATTGTGGAGATACCGCCAGAATTTTTGTTAATGTCTTTCCTGATATCAACGCAGATTTTAGTTTTGTTTATGATACTTGTGTGGCTGGTCCGGTAGATTTTACAGACTTGTCTACGACGGGTAGTGGGACGATGACGAATTGGGATTGGGATTTTGGAGATGGTAATTTTTCTACGGATCAAAATCCAAGTCATTTATTTCAATCGCCGGGCTTACAAGAAGTAACGCTTACGGTAACGGATATTAATAATTGTCAAGAGTCTTTGACGCAGATCGTTAATTGGTTTCCGGTGCCGCCCGTTTTAATTATTGAACCGACTACTTTCTTAGGCTGCGAACCGTTACCCATTTTCTTTAATAACTTATCGTCTCCCATTGATTCAACCTATGATATTGTCTGGGATTTTGGTGATGGCAATACGAGTGGTGCGGTTAGTCCTACCCATATTTACGAAGAAGAGGGAATTTATACGATCGGTCTGCAAGTGACTTCTCCGATTGGTTGTTACATTGATACTATTTTTCCAAATTGGATTACCGTTCGGCCTTCTCCCGTAGCCGATTTTACGTATACGCCTAGGAATCCGAGTAACTTCAACCCGACGGTCAATTTTATTGATCAATCCATTGATGCAATTCTGTGGGATTGGACTTTCGATGATCTTGACTTTTCTTTAGAGCAAAATCCAACGTATACTTTTCCTGATACGGGCTTTCATGAGGTTCGCTTAGTGGTGACGCATCCGAGTGGTTGCCAAGATACGGCTATTCAACGCATTGACGTAGAACCTCAAATTCGATACTTTCTGCCTAATGCTTTTACGCCAAACAGTGATGCGCTTAACGACGATTTTCTCGGTAAAGGTTATTTCGATGGTCTCAGTAATTTTAGGATGACAATTTGGAATCGCTGGGGAGAATTGGTTTTCGAAAGCCGCGATCCTAATATCGGATGGAATGGGCAGAAAAATAACGCTGGCAAGCAATCACCTTCGGGGGTTTACGTCTGTCTGGTCACCTTTATCGGTCCCCGAGGGACAACCACCGAACTCAAAGGATTTGCCACCCTGATCCGGTAGTTCGTCTAGTAGTATACATTTTTATGTTAAGATGGCTATTTTGTTGTAAAAACCATTTCGTTTTACAATGAATAAAAACTATATTTAGGGAGCAAACTATGCTGTTTGAATCTCTTTATCTCTGCTTTAAACAACTTTTTGCGATTACCGTTTTATTTGTCCTGTCATTTTAAAACAACTTCAAGTAATTCTCGGAATTACTTCAATAAAAGTATTGCTTACTTTTAACCCTCATAAAAAGTTTGCATAATTATTTCTAACACTGAGTTGTCTAAACTTCTTGTTTTACAAAAAAATAGAGGTTTACACTTGTCTGAAGTTACTAATTCAGGTTATCTGAAATCTGTTGAATAGGACATCTAGGATAAAGTATTTTTTGCATGAAGTATGCGCATTTATTTCGCTGGATTTTTTTGATGCTTTGTTGTTTAACATTTTATACAGCAAAGGCTTCTCATATTGTAGGTGGAGATATTTTTTATGAATGTTTAGGACCTTCGCCATCCGATCCTACCAGAATGAATTATCGGATCACCGTTAAAATTTACCTCAATTGTAATAGTCAGAGTATGGATGACTTTAGTGATCCCGCTCCAATTACAATTTATCGGGGGAACGGTGCTATTTATGATTTCATCCGGAATGACTCTGTGCCTTTGCTTTCTCAAGCTAATATTCCTCCCGATAATAATCCTTGCTTAACCTTACCACCAGATATTTGTGTCAAACAAGGCATTTACCAATATGAAGTTTCCTTGCCAATTAGCACGGAAAGTTACCACGTGACCTATCAGCGTTGTTGCCGCAATGCGAGCATTAGTAATATTGTTGAACCGAATAAAATTGGAGCGACTTATACGATTGAAATCACCCCAAGTTCACAGACGCTTTGTAACAATAGTCCAACTTTCAATAATTTTCCTCCCATTGTAATTTGTGCTGGCTATCCCATTGACTTCGATCACTCCGCTACGGACGCAGAAGGAGATCAATTGGTTTACGAACTTTGCGGTACCTTGGAAGGTGCGGGACCAGAGGGGGCTTTCGAACCTGGCGATCCTTTGGGTTGCAACGGTTTTATGCCGAATCCATCTTGTCCACCTCCTTACGAACCGGTCGAATATACAGTGCCGGTTTACGACGCGTTGAATCCGATGGGGGGAAACCCACAAGTCACCATTGATGCCAATACTGGTTTGATTACGGGAACGCCTCAGATTTTGGGACAATACGTTGTAGGGATTTGTGTTTCGGAATACCGAAATGGAGAATTACTGAGTGTTATTCAAAGAGATTTTCAGTTTAACGTTGCTTTTTGTGAGCCCTTAATTTTTGCGGATATGGTGGCGGATGAAGTGGTGCCCGAAGAACGCTTGTACATTTTTAATCGCTGTGATAATTCTACGATCGTTTTTGACAATTTAAGTGTGCAAGAAGATCAGATCAATAGTTATTACTGGAACTTCGACCTGAATACACAATCCATAGATTTTGCAACGAGAGATGTGCAGACACCTTTCCCTGGACCAGGTACCTATAATGGTTATTTAATCCTAAATCAAGGCGCTCCACTTTGTTCTGATACCGCTTATATTGAAGTCAATATTTTTCCAGACGTAGCTGCAGATTTTGAATTTGCTTATGATACTTGCGTTGCGGGGCCCGTTGAATTTACGGATCTTTCCGTTACAGGCGCGGATTCGATTGTGCAGTGGGATTGGGAATTTGGCGATCAGTTTACCTCCAGCGAACAAAGTCCTACGTATCGTTACATTGATGCCAGTAATTATTTGGTGGAGCTTTTAGTGACCGATGAAAATGGTTGTCAAGATCAAATTGAAAAAATGGTTGACTGGTTTCCAGCGCCACCAATTATTGTGGTAGAACCTAGTACTTTTAGAAGTTGTCCACCGGAGGAAGTAGTCTTTACAAACTTATCTTCTCCGATTAATGATTCCTATGATGTGTTATGGGATTTTGGGGATGGAACAACTTCTACGGAACTTAACCCTTCTTATGTCTATACGAATACAGGCGTTTACGATATTTCGCTTTCCATTACTTCACCGATTGGTTGTACGATTGATACTACTTTCAGGGAGTGGATTAGGGTTTTTCCTGTACCAACGGCTGCATTTAGTTTTACACCTGATTTTGCTACGAACTTTGAACCGACGGTTGATTTTATCGACGAGTCCATTGATGCTGTTTGGTGGGGCTGGAATTTTGGGAATGGTGGTTTTGCTTACGAGCAGAATCCCAGTTACGTTTTTCCCGATACGGGATGGCAAGAAATTCAATTGGTGATTACCAACGAATTTGGTTGTCTCGATACGACTTACCGACGGCTTGATGTCGTACCGATGATTCGTTATTTCTTACCCAATGCCTTCACGCCCAATGATGATGGTTTGAACGAACTATTTGTAGCGCAAGGTTTTTTTCGAGGGATTAATCAATTTAATTTACAGATTTGGAATCGCTGGGGCGAAGAAATATTCCGTTCTACTAATCCTGATATTGGTTGGAATGGTAAGCACCAAAACGTTGGTCAAATATCGCCAAATGGTGTTTATATTTACCAGATTAATTTCCTCGGTCCAAGAGGAAAACCATACAATTTCCGTGGTTTTGCAACTTTGATTCGCTAGGGGAAAAGTGCTATCGTTTTGCTACGAAAGCCGCTTTTACTTTTTGTAAGGTGAACGTTGTTTGCCCCTGCTTACTGCGAAAAATCAGGTAAATAAGCTTTCTGTTTTTCTACTTGCTGTTAATTCATTTCTAGGAAGTTGTTTTAAAAAATCTACTTTTTTTATGGAATTTTTCTCTTTTGGAGATCTTTATAGTATGAAGTTGTTTTAAAGTGATGTGTGCTGTAGTTCTTAAGCTCCATTTTAAAACAACTGCTACAAGTGCTATTTTCTGAATCCAAAAGTAGTTCTCCGTATACGAATTTTGTGAGTAGTGATTGCTGACAAGCTTGATAATTTTATGCTTGGAATGTCCGATTTGCTGAAAATTGGGACGGTGATGGCTTGAGTTTCTTAAGATGAACTTTAAAGTGCTGCAGCCTCTTGAACTAGCATCTGATTTCCACGAGTTAGGTTGATAGGTGAAATCGGTTGATTGATTTTGAACGTTACCCAACCCTTTGCGTATTATTGGCGGTCTAGCAGAGTAAGTACTAAGAAAAATTAATTTACTTATTAACTTGCACTATCTTTTGAACAGTCTCTTCGTTGTTTAAAGCCTTCCTAAGCTAAGGCTTAGGGCGGTTTTCGCGCCTCGATACTGTCTAAAATCTAACGCAATTTAATGGTAAAATAATTTTGTCTGGGTACTTAGATGGTTATTTATTTTGAAAATTATCCAAGTGTTTGCGCGAATACTTAACATTAATTAAAACTTGTTCTCAGAACAAGTTTATCCTCTAAAACAAAAATGATATGCGAAAGAAAATTATTCATTTATTAAGTTTAACGGTCTTATTTCTAGTCTTACAAAGTTGTGCAAAAGAAGAAAAAGCTTGCTATGAATCTTATACTTATTGGACGGAAGTTCCCGAGTATCATAGTTGGGAAGAAATTCGTGCAGACATCGTGACGAAAGGTCCTCAGGTTCTAAAAAAGCCAGGAAAGATTTATTTCTATCAAGATTATATTTTTATTAATGAACAACGCAAAGGTATTCACATTGTGGATAACAGTGTACCAGCTGCACCGACCTTTGTGAGCTTTATTGCGATTCCGGGGAACATGGATATGAGTATTCGTAACAGCGTTTTATATGCTGATAACTATACGGATTTACTAACGATTGATCTGACGGACTTAACCGACGCTAAATTGATCAAGCGTGTAGAAAATGCTTTTCCACCAGATTATATTGATCCTGCCAAAGGAGTGCTTACACATTATAAGCAAGAAGAGGTAACGCAAGTAGTGAACTGTCAAGAATATTATAGTCTCTCAATTGGAGTAAATCCCGTATTTGATGCTAACGGAGGAGGACGTGCTGGAGGAGATGGAATTGGAGGCTCTTTTGCTCGGTTTACCTTAGTTGGAGACTACTTATATACGGTTTCAGATCGAGATATTTCGGTCTTCGATTTACAAGATTTTAAATGCCCAGTTCAGGCTAATACGTTGTCGATTGGTTTTGGCATTGAAACGATTTTTCCTTACGATGGGCGCTTATTTGTTGGTTCTACGATGGGGATGAATATTTACGATTTAGGTAATCCAACGGTTCCAGAGTATATTTCTGGCTATGACCACTGGACGGGCTGTGATCCTGTATTTGTAGCGGGTAATTATGCTTATGTGACAATTCGTAGTGGTCGATTTTGTGGTCAAGCCATTGATCAACTTGATGTTTTGGATATTTCGAATATTTATAATCCTGTGCTAGAGAAAAGCTTTGAGATGGAAAATCCACAAGGGTTGTCCATAAAAAACGAAACACTTTATTTGTGTGAAGGACAAGCAGGTTTGAAAGTTTTTGATGTACGGCAGCCTTTGGTTTTGAATGAGCATTTGAAAGCCCATTTAAAAGATTTTGCCGCTTATGATGTGATTACTTTACCGGGCGCTGATCCTATTTTATTGTTGATTGGCGAAGATGGATTTTATCAGTTTGATATTAGTGATCCATTCGCACCGATTAAACTTAGTCATATTCCTGCAGTAAATTAGTATTTTGGTTTGGCTTTGGTATTTAAATATCAAAACCAAACTATTTTGAATCGCTTCTATCTAAATTAAAAAAAGAGAATGAAAACTTTAAATAAACTCATTTTTATTGGATGCATTTTACTCTTCAGCATGAGCTGCGAAAAATCAGAAACTTTACCGAATCCGGTAGTGCCAGAAGGAGAAACCGTAGTAATCGGGCAGTACGAATTTTCAGTAGTGGGGGAACATGACTTGGTCGTAGATCAAGGAATAGATTCACAAATTGGAAGTTTAATCGCTGGCGCAGTACACCTTAGATACGATTACGGTTGGTATACTGGTCCTGTCAGTAATCTCCCTCCTGACCAGTACGAAGTAGAAGAAGTAACGATCGATGGCCATTATCGCCAGATTGTAAAATCCATTGATCCAGCCTTGGGTTACGTTAGAATTCATTTTTATAAAATCGATGATAAGCTTGCGAGTCCTCATGGCTACAATAGTTTAACCATGGAATCTAAAGACTTAAGCCCTGCGGATCAAGCTGAAGCACTCACTATTATTTATACGGGCGTAGCGATTGACTAATTTTTCCATTTTAGACCATAACATTTTCATATCAAAATGCAAAGACGGATTGACGGTAAGTACCAATACAAAATTATTTTACTTATTAACTTGCATCCTCTTTTGACCAGTCTTTTCGTTACTCAAAGCCTTCCTAAGCAAAGGCTTAGGGCGGTTTTCGTGCCTCAATACTGATCAAAATCTAACACAATTTAATGGTAAAATAATTTTGTCTTAGTACTTATTAGATTTTTTCGAATTAATAGATTGTTAAACGTTAAAATAACTTCATGATTTCAAAGCTGATCTTAACGAAGTAAAATAAAAAGTTAAGTAGCTTCTACTATCTTGGATTTGGGGATTTGTGCAGGTTAATGAAAGCTTAAAACGGCTTTATTGACTAGGAGAAATATGGGAAATCACCTATTTTTGCCTCTACAATATTACTTACCCTGAGGACTTAATATTATTCGTAAGGGGATTTAGTTTGTTTCCGTACATTATGAAGTTGTTTTAAAATAGATCTTAATACCAACGGCTAAAGCATTGTAATCCAGTACTTCCCTTTATTTCTCGTCACCGCAGCTATGGCTGCATAAATTCTGAATAGAATTTACCGCTTGCGGATGGGATGTAAAAGAGCTTTGTCCTG
>JBGCFY010000295.1:0-4861 GCA_045110315.1 Saprospiraceae bacterium | reverse complement strand
GTGCAAGCAGCAAAATATTATAGTATACACGGACTATTACTCCTGGCTGTGACTGGTAAAGTGCTCTCTCGCCTTTTGGTAAACCAAGACGGCACGCGCGAATTGACTAAACCGAATTATTGTATAAAAAATATTTTAGAAAAGCACGGCATTACCTGCGGAGAAGAACTGGGACTACTCGAAAAAATAAAACCCATTTATCAGCTGCTCTGCGATCATCGCGCTTTTAAAGAAAAGCAACCAAAAGGATTTACAAAACGGTTCTTTAAAGCAGCAAAAGAACTACTCGCTACTCCGATTGACGCCACTCGGTTTATCGATAAAACAGTATCAATACCCGAAGTCGAAACCAATGCTGTGGAAACCTCCACCGAACCCGAACCCGAAACTGATCATTCCGGTACTTTTCAGTTCGAATATGCCAATTAGCAATTATTTACTTTAAAATAGCTTTTACCGCGGCGGCAGGTTGAATAATTGCACCCGTCGCTTTCGGTGTTTTACTCTGTTGTCCCGATTGATTCAAAACTTGGTAAACTTCTTTTGTCGTCAATTCAGGTTTGATACTTTTGAGTAGACCAACTAAACCCGCGACGTAAGGCGTTGCCATTGAAGTACCACTTTGTGCAGCGTATTTATTGCCCGGAAGGGTAGAGTAGATATTGACACCCGGCGCTGCAATTCCCATTTTTACATCAGAGATATAATTAGAAAAACTAGCTCGATCCATCGCTTCGTCAATGGCTGCTACCGTAATTACATTATTCAAACTCGCGGGGACGTAGTCTTTCGCATTCGCATTGCTATTACCCGCAGCAACGACAACGATCGCACCCGCTTTATTAGCGTAGTCGATTGCTTTTTGATAGGCGCGTTGCGGTCTGCCCATGCTTGGTCCACCTAAAGACATTGAAATGACATCGGCACCATTGTCTGCTGCTTCGAGGATACCACTGACGATTGTCTTCTGTGTGCCACCACCAAAATTATTTAAAACTTTGATGCTTGAAATAGTGACAAATTCGTTGTTGTTAGAAAAAGAAGCAATTCCTTTTTTATTATTAGAAACCGCTCCGGCAATCCCCGCACAGTGCGTTCCGTGTCCCTGTCCATCTCGGTCGTATTTAGATTTGACAGACTGATAGTTTGCCGCTAGATCTTCGTGGGTGGCATCAACGCCCGTATCCAGAATAAATATTTTAGCTTTGCGATTAGGCTTAATATTTTTTTGACTCAATAAGCTGTAGAGTTGATCCATTTTCATAGCGTCAAACCCCCAAAGCTGTTCTACTTGAGGATCATTGATTTTATAATTTCTTTTAGATTTTAATGCGGAGACTGTTTCTGAGGGATCGAGTTGAACCACTTCATTAGGTTCTACCCAATCTAAGACGCCACTGTTTTGCAACGCAAGTTCGATTGCTGCGAGTGCCTCTTCGTATTGATCGGGAACATTCACCACAAAATAATCATCTAGTTCCGTGATATTTTTTTGTTTCATTGAAAAAGCAGGCGTTAATTTCAGGTCGTACTGTTGAATCAATGCTTCCATCTCTTTTAGTTGGTGTGATTCGCTGAGTTCGACTAAGAATTCCCCCTTTTTATCCAAGTGACCATAAGTTTGCGCAGTTTGATTTTCCATCAAGCTGTTAACCATATATGATTTGTAAGAAAAACCAAAGACACCGAAGAGCAGGAACAACATTCCAAAAAACACCAATTTGTGTTTTCTAAAAAAGTTAAAGCCCTGACTGACCAAACCTAAGACGAAAAGGTCTCGACAAAGTACCAGTAGTTTTTGAGAAAAATCGGCTTCTGAAAAAGCCAAGGAAAAGGTATAGACAAAGAATCCACCCAAAAAGAGCTTACTCATCATTGCACTCATCTTGCGATTATCTTTATAATAAAACCATAAGATAAGTCCTAGTAAACTCGCAAAATAACTGATTGGATATAAGGTAGTAAGCATAAGGTTCAGGTTTTAGTAAATGCTATGAATTGGTCTTAGGTATAGAATGCTTTTTTACACTAGATATTGCGCAAAGTATTGCTCAAAGCAGTCTACCTCAGTGAAGGAAAAGTTTACAAAAGTAATTGGAGGTTTCCCTTTTCCTATCAATTTAAGCAGATTTTTGCAAAAAAGGTGGATTCATAGATGAAGGAGGATAATTTTTCGATCAAAATGAAGAGTATAATGTTGAACGCTGCGCTAAGCGCTAAAGAAGTCTGGGAAAAGACGATTTGACTAAGTTTTATAGCGTAATTGGTCTTTTATATGAACTTTTGTTTTTTATTAAGCATTCTAGAACTAGCGAATGGTAAAAAGAATTTTTATTTTTGCAGCGAATTTAACTGGTATTCATTTTGTGGGAGCTTATAAGCACGCAAATCTCAAACCTGAGAAAGATGAAAATCAGGTACTTCTGAGTTTTGAATAATATTGAAGTTGTTTCATAATGACTTCATTCATAAAAATTAACTTATGTCAGATACAATAGAACACGTAAAATGTTTGATTATTGGTTCCGGTCCTGCGGGTTACACAGCGGCAGTCTATGCGGCTAGAGCGAACCTTGCTCCGGTATTGTACACGGGACCAGAACCTGGGGGACAATTAATGATTACTACCGATGTAGAAAATTATCCTGGTTATCCTGATGGTGTTATGGGACCACAGATGATGGATGACTTTCGAAAGCAAGCGGAGCGTTTTGGTACACAAGTACGTATGGAAAAGATTGTTAAGGTCGACCTTTCGGGACCAGTACATAAAGCTTGGGGAGAGAGTGGTAAAGAAATTCATTCGGACAGCATTATTATTTCTACGGGAGCAAGTGCCAAATGGTTAGGTATTCCCTCCGAGCAACGATTGATGAATAAAGGTGTTTCTGCTTGTGCCGTTTGTGATGGTTTCTTCTTCAAGGGCTTGGAGGTAGCGATTGTTGGTGCAGGAGATACGGCGGCGGAAGAAGCGAGTTACCTCGCTAAGCTTTGTCCTAGAGTGCATATGTTAGTGCGTAGAGATGAAATGCGAGCGTCCAAAATTATGCAAAAAAGAGTGATGGATACCGAAAATATCACGATTCATTGGAATACGGAAACGGATGAGATTTTAGGCGAAGAAGAAGTGGAAGGCGTACGCGTGTTGAACAATAAGACTGGTGAGAAATCAGTAATTCCAGTAAAAGGGTTTTTCGTAGCCATTGGGCATAAGCCAAACACGGGTATTTTCAACGATTGGTTGAAAATGGATGAAACGGGCTATCTAATTACACAAGCTGATTCGAGTAAAACGGACGTAGAAGGTGTTTTTGCCAGTGGTGATGCACAGGATAAAATCTATCGACAAGCAGTAACGGCTGCGGGAACGGGTTGCATGGCAGCTTTGGACGCAGAGCGTTATTTGACGGAAAAAGAAATCATTTAAATAGATAATTTTTTCGTAGAAAATCAAAAACATTAAAGTGTACATGACCTAAGCCGGTGGTGTGCACTTTTTTATTGCATTTTGGTGCAAATGGGATGAGAAAGTATAATTGGTATTTAGAGATACGCTTAAGTATTTTATTAAAAATTAAAAGGATATGAAATTCTTTGCTTATTTTCGCAATCAATCCGTTAACTGGAATGATTCCTGTACTAGCAAGGATTTTTACCTAGCAAAACGGAAAGATTCCGTGCTGAAGCCGCTTTGAGGTATCAACAGGATTCTTAATGAACCAATAAAATCAAATGTTTAATGGCAGCATTCTCAAGAATTGCTACTAACTCATTTTTGTGTTTTGCGTATTTTACTTAATTACTCAAGACTAATAACCTAAAAATTCTAATAAATGTCTTCTACAGTGGTCAAAAAATTTCCCACCGGCGTATTGCATGGGGATCAAGTTACAGAACTTTTGAATTATGCGAACCAAAACAAATTTGCCTTACCGGCAGTGAACGTAATTGGTACGAATTCGATCAATGGTGTTTTGGAAACGGCAAAGGCGATGAATTCTCCCGTAATCGTTCAATTCTCTAATGGCGGTTCGAGCTATTTCGCAGGCAAATCTTTATCTAACGACGGTCAGCAAGCAGCAGTTTTTGGTGGTGTTTCTGGTGCGATGCACGTACATACGATGGCGAAAGCTTACGGCGTAACGGTTATTTTGCACACCGATCATTGTGCGAAAAAATTATTGCCTTGGATTGACGGATTACTAGATGCGGGCGAGCGATTTTACCAAGAAAGAGGTTATCCGTTGTATAGTTCACACATGATCGATTTATCGGAAGAGTCCTTGGAAGAGAATATTGAAATTTGTGAGAAATACCTGAAGCGCATGTCTAAAATCGGAATGACGCTAGAAATAGAATTAGGCGTAACGGGAGGAGAAGAAGATGGCGTAGATAATACCGATATTGATAGTTCTCGCTTGTACACCCAACCGGAGGAAGTAAGCTACGCCTACGAAAGATTAAGTAAAATCAGTGATCGCTTTACCATTGCTGCTGCCTTTGGAAATGTACACGGCGTTTACAAGCCTGGTAATGTTTCTCTACAGCCGATCATTTTGAAAAACTCGCAAGATTTTGTTAAAGAGAAATTCAAAACTGGAGATAATCCAATCAACTTCGTTTTCCACGGTGGCTCTGGTTCTACCCGCGAAGAAATCCGCGAAGCCATTGATTATGGTGCGGTCAAAATGAATATTGACACCGATATGCAGTGGGCATTTTGGAATGGTATCCGTGGCTACTACGAGAGCAACAAAGATTGTTTACAAACGCAAATCGGTAACGATAAAGGTGCAGATATTCCCAACAAGAAATTTTACGATCCACGCAAATGGTTGAGAGTAGCAGAGGAAAGTTTTGT
>JBGCFY010000294.1:0-7341 GCA_045110315.1 Saprospiraceae bacterium | reverse complement strand
TTTTTATGTCTATTGGAATGATCACCTTATGTTTACTTCTTTTTGATCCAACAACTAGTACTCGACGCATTAGTGCCTACTGTCTTTTACTGCTTTTGTCGGGCAGCGTTCATTTTTCTCATTTACTAATAATGTCTTTGTTGCTTTTACCGTTAAGTTTATACCATCTTTGGCGCATAAACCGAGCAACAAAAAGCTTGTTCAAGTCTAAAAGACTCGTCTTGGCTTGGGCACTCAACATTATGGCTTGGCTGGCAGTGCCTAGCTTGCACTATGCCGTAGAAGGAAAGTTTCAAACGTCCAAAGCAAGTCACGTTTTTTTGATGGGGCGCTTATTAGACATGGGACTTTTACAAAAAGTGTTGGACGATCATTGTACTACCGAAAATTATCAATTGTGTGCGTACAAAGATCAACTCCCCGCCGATAGTAGAAAGCTACATTGGGATTCGGAGAGTCCTATTTATAAAGCAGGAGGCTGGGAAGCTACGCGAGAAGAATACAATCGTATCATCTGGAAAAGTCTGAGTCGCCCACAATACTGGGTCAAACATATTTTTGAAGCAAGCAAATCAACAGCTATTCAACTCAGTCAAATCGGAATCGGTAACGATCTCAAGACAGACTGGTATGGTCAACCCGCAAGTCCACCGTATCAGCAAATAGCTAAAAGGTTTTCAGGAGAATTTAAACAGTATCAGCAATCGAGACAGAATACCAATCTCTGGAAACAAAGTTTAGGTTTTGATCGTTTGAATACGGTATTTACTGCGTTATTATTTCTGAGTATAGTATTATTAATTTTGATTTTTACGAGCCACTTTCGACAATATGTATCGCCATTACAATGGCAATTATTCGTCGTTTTTGTTTTAACTATCTTTTTTAATGCGGCTGTCACCGCTAATTTATCCGTCGTAGCGGAAAGGTTTCAAAGTAGAATTCTTTGGACATTCCCGTTGCTCGTGTTGATTTTAATGGCTGAAAATTTTTCTCACTGGCGCAGCTTATTTCAATTGCCAGAAAATAAAAATAAATGAAACGATCTATTCTTTTTTTACTAATCGTATTACTTTGTACCATCTACTTTACTAGTAATGCTCAAGTAGACGAAGTTTTAAAAATCGGTCAATGGAAAGCGCACCTCAGTAGTCAGCACGGTCGCTACGTTACCCAAAGCGAAGATAAGATTTACTACGCTACCGATTGGGCCTTGATTGAGTTTGACAAAGCTTCTTCTGAAATCAACTTCATTGATAAGATCAATCAACTTAGTGATGTTGGCGTAGGAGTCATTCGCTACGCCAATGAACAAAAAAAATTAATCGTTACTTACGATAATAGCAATATTGACTTAATTGATGTTGCTAATGAAAGTACCATCAATCTTCCTTTTATCGCTCGGGATAATAATATCATCGGTGATCGAAAAATCTACGACATCTACGTATATCAAAACAAGGCTTACCTTTCTTGTGGTTTTGGCGTCGTAGAAATGGACTTAGACCGCGAAGAGTTTGGTTTTACACTCAAAACAGGAATCAAGATTAATCGCATCAGTATTTTTGAAGGGTCTATCTACGCCGCAACCGACGAGGGGATTTATCGTTCCCCTTATACCAATACCAATAATTTAGCAGATTTTAATAACTGGAAGTTGCTCGGAGCAGCAGAAGGTTTTCCAGCAGATTATACTGCCCGTGATCTTACGGTGTACAAAGACAAACTTTACCTCGCGGCTAACGATAGTCTTTTTCAGTGGAAAAGTGAAAACTTAGCATATGTTTATCACGACCCACAACGAGCCATTAATTTCCTTAGCTCAGAAGGGGCTCATTTACTCGTCGGTTTTGCCTTTTGTGCGGATAATAGTTGCCGAGGTGAAGTATTAGCTTTTGATGAAAATCAGAGCACAACTACTATTGCAGAAAGCTGTGTAGATCTTCCCCTTTACGCTATCGAAGATGAACGTTCACAAGTTTGGTTATGTGATACTTATCGCAGATTCCGACATACTTACGGAGATCTTAGCGGATGTAATACCTTAACTTTTGATTCTCCTCCCACGCATTGGGTCAATCGCATCGCAGTAGAAGGAGGGCAAGTTTGGATCAGTTCCGGCGGCATCAAACCCAACCAGAATAGACTTGCTCGGGCCGACGGTTTTTATGCCCTGATCAATGAGCAATGGAAGCGATATAGCCGTTTTAATAATGATTCTTTAGTGGTTGCCCAAGCGGAAGACTTTTATGACATTGCAGTCCATCCCACGAATGGCAAAGTATATACTGGTTCCTTCAACGCAGGCTTGATTGAACTAGATAAAGAAAGCGTTCAGGTGTACAACCAAAACAATTCTATTTTAAAAGAGGCTTTTGGCGTTAAAGTTTCAGGCTTGGCTTTTGATGAAAATAATACGCTTTGGGTAAGTAACCACGGCGTCACGAATCCCGTTTACGCCTTGAGTAGTACTGGCGAATGGTATAATTTCGACCTCGACTGTAACTTTACAGAAGCGCTTGATATTGCAATTGATCAGAATGGTTATAAGTGGATTATTGATGGGAGTGATGGAGGTGCACTCTTCGTATTCGACGAAGGAGACCTTAGTGATCCAAACGATGATCGTTGTCGACAAATTCGAGCTTCAAATAGTACTTTATCTAGCAATACAGTACTTTCCATTGCGGTAGATTTAGACGGTGATGTTTGGGTTGGGACGCCAGAAGGCGTTTTCATTTTTGAATGTGGTTCTGGTGTTTTCGATGACCAGTGTGTCGGTTCTCGGCGAATTGTAGCACAAGATGGTTTTAATGCTTATTTATTGGAAACCGAAGAAGTAGCAGCAATTGCCATTGATGGTGCCAACCGAAAATGGTTTGGAACGAGTAATGGTGTTTTTGTGCAATCTGCGAACGGGGAAAAACAGATTGCCTTTTTCAACGAAGAAAATAGTCCACTTTTTGATAATAATATTTCTGACATTGCCATTAATCAGCAAAATGGAGAGGTGTTCATCGGTACCAATCGAGGATTGATTTCTTATCGTAGCGATGCGGTAGAAGGTAAGGTGCTCAACGAAGAAGAAGCGCACGTCTTTCCGAATCCCGTGCGACCAGATTACGACGGTCCCATTGCCATTAAAGGTTTAGCAAGAGATGCCAACGTCAAAATAACTGACGCTACTGGGCAGTTGGTATTCGAAACTACTGCGCTCGGTGGACAGGCGATCTGGGATGGAAAAGATTATAACGGTCGCAAGGCAAGCTCTGGCGTTTATCTGGTATTTAGTACGAGTACCCAAAACCCTGATACACCCGATGCGATCGTCAGTAAGATTTTATTTTTAAATTAATTGCTTTACGCAAGACTTGAACTAGCAGTTCAATCCAATTTTGCACGCTCAATAACCTCCCGATAATAATTTTCGTATTCCGGTAGGATGTGTTCAATGTCGAAACGTTCAGCTTGTTTTAAGGCATTAGCCCTAAATTGCGTCAATAATTCTTTATCTTTCAGCAATCGAATGGCGTTCTTTGCCATATCTTCGACGTCACCAACGTTACTCAAGAACCCCGTTACACCGTGTATATTTACCTCTGGTAAACCACCAATATTCGATGAGATGACGGGAACCTCGCAAGCCATTGCTTCTAAAGCCGCTAAACCGAAACTTTCACTTTCCGAAGGCATCAAGAAAAGATCTGCAACAGCAAGTAACTCTTCTACCGCATCCTGTTTTCCTAAAAATCGAATCTCATCACAAAGTCTAAGCTTTCTACATAAATCTTCCATGTTTCGACGCTCTGGTCCATCCCCAATAAGTAATAATTTAGAAGGAATTTTTTCCTGTACCCTTTTGAAGATTTGTACAACGTCCTCCACTCTTTTTACCTTACGGAAATTGGAAACATGTACTAATATTTTTTCTTCGTTGGGCGCAATCGCTTTCTTGAAATGATCTTTATTACTTTTTCTAAAGCGCTCAAAATCGATAAAGTTATAAATTACTTTAATTTCATCGTCAATGCTAAAGTATTCGTTGGTTTGGTCTTTCAAACTTTGAGAAACAGCCGTTACGCCATCTGATTTATTTATCGAAAAAGCAACTACAGGGGCAAAAGATGGATTTGTACCTACTAAAGTGATATCTGTTCCGTGCAAAGTCGTCACTACGGGAATGTACTTATCCTCTGAAATCAATATTTTTTTTGCCATATAGGCAACTGCAGCGTGCGGAATAGCATAATGTACGTGCAAAATATCTAGCTTCTCGTATTTTACTACATCCACCAACTTACTCGCAAGTGCCGTATCATAAGGAGGATATTCAAATAAAGGATAATCGGCGGCACTAACCTCATGGTAAAAAACATTTTCTTGAAAGCTAGCTAGGCGCGCAGGCTGACGATAAGTCACAAAATGTACTTTGTGTCCCTTTCGAGCCAAGCCTTTTCCTAATTCTGTGGCTAGAACACCGCTTCCACCGTAGGTGGGATAACAAACAATTCCAATTTTCATCGTTGCTGTGGGTAATTTTCTTTGACGTACTTATTTTAAAATTGAAGTTATCCGAAAATAACTTTAATCAGAACATTACGCTTCTATAAATGGTTTAGATAAAATAGGTTTCTCTGAAAACTTGTTTCTACGTTTAGCCCAATGCTAAGCTTTCTACTAATACGCCCGCTTGCTCCAACCGTTCGTGCGTACCGACATCCAACCATTGATCTTCGTCGTGCGGATAAGCCATTAACGTTTGAGTTGCAGCCAAGGCCAGATAGACATCAATAATAGAAAAAGCATCTTCGTCGGGCATCGCTTTAAAAATGGCTGGGTCAACAATTTGAATCCCACTGAAAGCCCAAAGTTTTAGATTAGCGGCAGCTGATCGCGAAAGCTTCATTTCTTTTGATTTTACATTAAGCCAACCATGCAAAACTTGTTCTTGATTAAAAAGTAAATAACGTGAGGTTTCTCGTTGACGCGCGGCCAACGTTACCATTGCTCCCGATGCCAAGTGAGAATTATACATCGTTCGTAGGTCAATATCCGAAAGAATATCTGTATTGCAAACGATAAAAGGCAATCCATCCTCAAAAAACCAAGCAGCTCGTTTGATTCCACCACCCGTATTTAACAATTTATCTCGTTCGTCTGAAATCGAAATATCAATATCAAAATAATTAGCCCGTTCCAAAAACTGGATCACTTTTTCTCCAAAGTGGTGTACATTAATAATGATGCTAGTACAACCAAAGTATTTTAAGCGGCGAATAACGATTTCTAATAAGGTCATTTCGTTTACTTCTACCAAAGCTTTAGGGATAACATTAGTCTTTGGGCGAAGCCGGGTGCCTAAACCCGCCGCAAGAATCATGGCTTTCATAAAATAATTTCTTTTGATTTTTTGTCTCTTGGACTGAGTTTATCTCATTACTTTCTCCACCAAATACAAGAAACCGTAAAAGTATCCCCAAAGATAGAAAATACTAGTTGTTGTTCCACAACTTCCACGTATTTCCCCTGTTTCTCGTCCTTATCGAGACAATTCATTTTAATACTTAGAAAGCGCTGAATAATCCGATTATCGAAAAAATTAGCTTTTCTGGCTAGAAATAATGTTTTTGGCACATAATTAATGCTTTTTAAGCATTCTCTTATTTACATTTGTTTATTTGCAGTAAGCAGTTCCACTTCATTATGATACAAAATGTCCTTGTTAAAATATTATTAGCGCCCTTTTCCATGCTCTATGGACTAGGGATTAGCTTGCGCGATTTTTTTTATCGTAAAGGCTATCTAAAAGGAATCGAATTTGATATTCCCATTATTTCGGTGGGCAACCTTTCGGTAGGTGGTGCGGGCAAAAGTCCACATATCGAATACCTGATTCGTTGCCTAAAGCCTTATTTAGACGTTGCAACCTTGAGTAGAGGATACAAAAGAAAAACCAAAGGATTTTTATTAGTTTCTCCGGATGGTTCCGCAGATATTGTCGGGGATGAACCCTTACAATTCAAACGAAAGTTTCCAGAAGTACTAATCTCCGTAGCCGAAGATCGAATTTTTGCCATTCCTGAAATTATGAAAAATCAGCCGACTACACAGGTAATTTTGTTGGATGATGCGTATCAACATCGCTCCATTAAACCTGGGCTAAATATTCTATTAACGGAATATGCCAGTCCTTTTACCAAAGACTACTTGTTGCCGTCGGGCAGATTACGGGAATGGCGGTCCGCTTATCGTAGGGCAGATATCATCATTATTTCTAAGTGTCCCCCCGTGTTGTCGAAAGCAGAGAAGAAAAACTTTATTGCACAGGTAAAGCCGTATCCACACCAAAGAATGTTTTTCACTTATTATAAGTATCAACAGGCTTACCGACTTTTTCAACCACAAGAACGTATTCAGCTAAGCGCAGATATGGACTTACTTTTAATTTGCGCCATTGCTCGCACCGATTATTTATTGGATTACTTGGAAGAAGAATGCAATAGTGTAAAAGTACTTGCTTACGAAGATCATCACTACTTTAGCAAGTATGAAGTTTCTAATTTGAAAAACATTTATGACAAAATGCCTTTCAAACAGAAAATAATTTTAACAACGGAGAAAGATGCGATGCGCCTAGAGCTGCACCGTGAATTTATTCAGGAACATCAGCTGCCCATCTTCGTTTTACCTATCGAAGTTGATTTTCATTTTGGGGAAGGAAATACCTTTGATGAAGATGTGAAAAAATTTCTCTTGAATTTTCGAGCTTAATATTGAAGTTGTTTAAAAACTTCACCTTAAAAGAAAAGATTTGAAAGCTTTTTTATATTTATTTTACCATTCCGTAAGGTTACTTGCACTGACGATTTTTCGTTTATTCTATGGCAAGAAAACGATCCTCAATCAAAAAAATTTGAAGGTAGACTACCCTTGTATTCTAGTTTCTAATCATCCCAATACCTTACACGATCCACTCCACGTAGCGGCGAAGGTCGATCATCGGATTGTACACTTTTTAGTTAATGCCGGTTTGTTTGCAACGCCCTTTACCAATTGGTTTTTTAGCACTTTCTATTGTATCAAAATTGAACGACCACAAGATGTCAAAGGTGGTAAAATTAGCAATGAGAAAGCTTTTGAAGCTTGTGATATTTTTTTGCGGCAGGGTGGTTGTTTGTACATTGCGCCGGAAGGTACTAGTAGAGTAGAACGACACATTCGTAAAATGAAAACGGGCGCAGCGCGTATTGCACTCAGCGCAGAACGGCATAACAATTACCAACTAGGGTTAAAAATTCTTCCCGTCGGACTAAACTATGATAACCCAACCAAATTCAGACG
>JBGCFY010000293.1:0-2716 GCA_045110315.1 Saprospiraceae bacterium | reverse complement strand
AAGTTGATATTGTAACTGGAGGGTTTCCATGTCAAGCATTCAGCTATGCTGGAAAAAAATTAGGCCTTGATGATGCTAGGGGAACCTTATTTTATGAGTTTGCAAGAGTTGTGCAAGAGGTCAATCCTTTAATTTGTGTTGGTGAAAATGTTAGAGGCTTGCTATCACATGAAAAAGGGAAAACCTTAAAGGGAATGATTTCTATTTTGGACGAAATTGGATATAACGTCGTTCCGGTTCAAGTGTTAAAAGCAATTCATTATCGAGTACCGCAAAAGAGAGAAAGAATTATTCTTGTTGGCGTTAGAAAAGACATTGATATTCCATATTCATACCCTAAACCTCATAACAAAATTTATAATTTATCAGATGCACTTAAAAAAGGTGAATTATTTAATTGTAATGTCCCATTATCCGAGGGTTCAAAATATCCAAAACATAAAGAAGAGATTCTAGATTTAGTACCACCAAAAGGTTATTGGCGTGATTTACCTATCGATATTCAAAAGAGCTATATGGGAAAAAGCTTTTATCTGGGGGGAGGAAAAACAGGTATGGCTAGAAGGATTGGGTGGGATGAGCCTTGTTTGACACTTACTTGTAGTCCTGCACAAAAACAAACAGAAAGATGTCACCCTGATGAAACTAGACCATTTACAGTAAGAGAATATGCCAGAATTCAAACGTTTCCTGATAATTGGAAATTTATGGGTTCCGTTTCTCAACAGTACAAACAAATAGGTAACGCAGTACCTTGTAATTTAGGACAAGAGATTGGATATTCTCTAGTTGAATTCCTAAATCAATACTATGAAAAATCGAATAAATTAGAAGCTTCTATTTCCCTTGCTAAGGTGAGATAACCTTCTTCAAAAAAACCTTTAGTATCTAAGTTCAAAATCATGTCATCTATTTCTGTTACTAACTTTGGATAGAAATCAGCAAAACCAGTTATCCTGTGCCAAAACTCCTTTCCTATTATGACTGGATAGGTTTTATCTATTTTTTTGTAGTGCTGACTGAGTTGATCTTCTTCTCCGTACAAAACGCCTAATATTAGGTCGTTATTGTTTAGGTTTATCGCATTAGTCCTTGCAAGATTTGCTACTGTTGAAAATTTCTTTAGCAAAGGATTTACATCTTCCGAGTTAATCGTATTGGGGCCAGATTTTAATTGACACCACTTCTTTTTGCCGTCAATTTTATCAACAAATTCAATATCCATTCCCTTTATTAATGATCCTTGCGCTAATTCTAGCTCAACAAACATATTCTGTATTCTTGTGCCAAAAGAAGTATTAATCGACGTTCCTAAAACTCTAGGATAAAATAAGGCTTTCGCAATACCAATTGGTGTGAACTGATCTTCCAATACTTTGGATAGATACTTGACTACAATTGGATTTATTTTATAAGATTTAAGTTTTGAATGCGCTTTGATTGCATTTTTTTGATGATTGTCAAATATCTTAACTTGGAAATAAGCTTTCACAATTTCTAAAAGGTCTCTTTCATTCATAGAAACAAATATAACATATTAAATGGTATTATTTATTTATTATAAGGAGTACCAAAAATTAATAAAGAATCCCCTCAAAAAATATGCCCACAAACCAAATTATAAAACCGATCGATCAAGATTTCTTCCATTTTCTCATCACTCATCAATTCTTGTTTACGTGGTGAATGATATTGATCAGGAACGGCTCTTTCATCTCCCTCTACCCTAAATTCTTCGATTTCGTCTTCGATTTCTTCCCTAAAACTATTACTCCCAACTCGACAATTATTAGTTGATTTGGTAACACTGACGCTTACACTCCATTCTGCTGTTTTCTTAATTGTCGTTTTGATAACGGTTCCAGAAATTTCTTCGATCTTATCTATTTCTTCTTCCTCCCCAGAAGCGTTAGTGATGGTTTCAGTGCCAACTACGATCTCTTTGCTATAAGTCTCCTCCTTTTCGTCCTCGTCCTCATCAATCGATAAGGAACCAAAGCGTATTCGAATAGCGCAATCCGTATTGGGAATTGATCCAGAGGGTTCGTAGTATACTTTTCTAAACTTGCTGCTTCCTGAGGTAATATTATCAAATTTTCTGTCGATATCCCAGTTGCAAGAAAAACTAAACGAAGCTTCCGCCGATATCGTATAGATAATGATTGCGGCTTCATAGCTTACGGAAATCAGCGAATCTATTTCTGAGCTGTGGTTGTCAGTATATTCTTGAGCTTTTTTTAATTTATGGTAGGCGGTTTTTGCTTTTATTTTATCTCCGAATGTTTCCACATCCACGAGTAAATTCTTTGCGTCACTGAGGTAAGTATTTAGAATTTCGAAGCGGAGTTGTTTACTTTCTTGTAAAACTGATTCTTTAGCAAGGTCAAATTCCGTGTTTAAGTATTTCCTCGACTCCACGAATTTTTCCGACAATTTCTTATTGATTCGAAGGACTTTATCTTTGTCTTTGAGTGTAGTCGTAGCCAGCAATTGTTCCTTCTTTACGGTCTCTTCTGTTATAATTTTTTGTAAAGATTCGCGAAGTATTTTCCTATTTACAGCTGGATCTTTGTCCTTTTTTAAGGCACGCAGAGCCTTTTTATAAGCTTGTTTGTACTTTCTTTTTTCGTACAATTTTGAAGGGCTACTACAATTGATTTGAAATAAAACCAATAGCAATATCAGTTTGGCAATTTTATTTTTCATAGCTATTTTT
>JBGCFY010000292.1:0-7394 GCA_045110315.1 Saprospiraceae bacterium | reverse complement strand
AAATGAGGGTTAAAGCACTGAAAGTCAAAACAAAAGCCTTCTCGCCGTTAAGACGAAAAGGCTTTAAAAAAAAAGCTATGAAGTTTTTGTAAAATCAATATTGAAAGCTTGTTAAATTGCCTACTCTCTTTAATACTGGCTTTTCGGCATGCGCTAACGATTGTGTTGGTATGCATCTTCTCACTCCCGTATAGTTATAAGCAGCGATCACGGGGAATGTGACAAAAGGTAGAAGGTAAGAAAAGCGTTAGATACTGGTAGCCAATTGATCTAAAGTACAAATTGCTTTAATTTTGGAATTGAAATTCTGGAGTGTACGGAGGAAGGGAAGTGCTAATTTAGTAGTCGTAGGGTAATGTACAAAAAGGGGAACGGGTATTTTTTGAAAATGAAATTTATTACAATAGAATTCATGTACCTGAGTCTGATGTTCAATGGCACGATATCCCGCAGAAAAATAACCAACCTGATGATCTTCGAGGTAGTACTTCGTTTTGTGGTAAGCCAATGCTTTGGCAATCCCTCGACCCAAAAAGGCAGGATCAAACTTGGAAACAGCATCGTTCGCCTCTACATCGTCGTAGGAATAACATTTAGAATAACCGACCAGTTGCTGATCGCAAAATACGCCAAAGTATTGAATCAAATCTGGAAAGTCTTGTTCTATCAAGGTCTGTGTACTAAATTGACTTTCGCTTAAACCGAGTTGTTGATTGTTACGGTATTGTTGGTGCGCTTTGGTATAAACAGAATAGCCATTTTTTGCGATGTAACTGGCTTCTACGCGTTCTACTTGGCAGTTTTTTAAAGCTTGTTTCAGTTCGTAGCGGCGCTTCGACTTAAGTTGGTCTAAGCTATTGAATTCGTGGGAAAGTACTGCGTACCAGTCTTGTTCACTTGCAGTGGTGTTTAGCATCGGTTTACCTGTCCAACGAATCAGGTGCCCGCCAAGTTGCTGGAGTAGCGCTTTAGCTTCCGTCGCAGTAATGGAATCGTCGGTAGCTACTGGACCATGCGGTTCTACCATCCGTTGGTACACCCGCCAGAGTACATTTTGTCGCAACACAAAAGGTATTTTTTTTCGATCATATAAACTAGCCAAACGGTCTGCGTACATTTTAGGTTTTTATTTTTCTGTTTTAAAACAACTGCTTTGTATGATTTTAGTGGGAAGTCTTTTTTATTTTTTTATCCATGGAATTTGCGATAAGCCGATAATACTTCCCCAACCATAACTCAGGTGCAAACAAAGCCAACTATAGGCAATACGTGGAAAAAGACCAAAGTTTTTCTCTCGTAGGCTAATTTTAAATGCAAAAAAGAGGAGCAGTAAAATGTACAAGACTAAAGGAAATACAAATAAAGGAAAATAAGGAAAAATAAAGATTAACAATAATAGATAAATCACAAAAGCAAAAGGAATAAAATGTCGGACGGACAAGGAGGAAAAGGTTCCAGTGTAATATGGCGTTAACATGGCCCAACGACCATTATCAAAATTATTTTTCCATAAAGATTGAAAATCTGCTCTACCGTAATAAATACTTTTAACACTAGGAATCAACCAAATTTTTCCACCACCATTCAAAATTCGTTTACTCATTTCCATATCTTGGTTGCGAATCAATCGCTCATCAAATAAACCAAAGCGTTCAAAACTGCTACGACGATAACAACCAAAAGCAACCGTGTCAACTTCAATGGGCTGATCCGCACCCGTTCTAAAAGTAGCATTACCAACCCCAAAAGGATGCGATAATGCAAATGCAATGGCTTGCGCTTTGATGCTGGAATCTCGAGGTTCCGTCTGTAACATTCCACCGACTAAATCTGCTTCTAAATCTTGAATGGCTTGCACCAATGCAAAAGCATAGTTGTCGGGATAAGCCGCGTGCGCACCGAGAATAAAAACAAATTCAGCGTCGGATAATTGCACTGCCCGATTAAAGGCGTGAGGCACAAAACGATCAGGATTATCAACTAAATGAATAAAAGGATATTGCTCCGCGTAAGTCGCTACAATCTCTCGGGTACGATCTTCACTACGACCATCACAAATGAAAATATCGAGGTGCGATTTCGGATAATCTTGCTTCATCAGGTTGTCGAGGACTTGACCGATGAAAGCCTCTTCATTGAAGCAAGGTACAATTAAACTTATTTTGGCGATCGGTCGAGGCATAATAAAATTGCTAGGCGGAGCTTACGTTAATAGTTGTTGGTAAAGTTGTACTAATTTTTCTTTTTCGATTTCCCAGTTGTAAAATGCTTCTACGGCTTTTCTTCCATTGCGCCCCATTTGCTGTGCTGCTTGGTCATTTTCAAAAAGATAATTGACTTGTTTTGCAATGGCCGTCGGGGAAAGTGGATCAGCAGATAAACCACATTGGTGTCGATCAATAATTTCTTTCCAATACGGAAAATCTGAGGCAACGAAGGGAATACCAGCAGCCATGTATTCAAACATCTTCACGGGAAGGGAAGTTTGGTAATTGATGAGTGGGTGCAAAGTCACGAGCCCCACTTTGCAGCGCGACAAAACTTCTACCACGCCAGCTCGATCCAACATCCCTAAGAAATCTACTTTTGTCCAGTTGGAACTTTGTCGGAGTTCGGCTTCAATGGCACCTTCTCCAAACCAACCTGCTAGCACGAGTTGTGCTTCCTTGGTACTGGACAATACTTCCATCGTTTCGTAAACACCACGTACTTTATCCATGCGCCCGATGTAGCAAAACGCTTTTTCTTTATTGGACCAAATCGTTGCGGCGGGCAATTCGGATAGTTTAGGGAAATTGCAAATAGCTACCGTGCGTGGATTGACGGCTAAAAAGCGATCCCGAATATACGGCGTTGCTGCAACGACGGCATCAATTTTTCTTGTAATTCTATTTTCAAAATATTCAAATACTTTCGAAATGCTTGGGCGGAGTAAAGAAGGAATCCAAGGCTTTGCCAAAATTTGACGTGGTACATCTTCGTGTGCATCGTAGATTACAATTTTGCCTTTTGCCTTTAATTTTCCCGCAATGCTCAACAGTTCAGGATCGTGCAAATGATAAATCGCTGCGTCGATTGCTAAGGCCCGCGCTAAGGCTAGTTTTGCCCTTTTACGCATCGCTTCTAAACGCCCCGAAAATTGCCCATCAATATTACTAATCGTAACCCCATCCACCGTTTGACTTTTTTGATTGATGACAATTAGGGACACCGAAAAACCAGCCGCAGCCAAGGCTTTACATTCTTTATGAAAAATGCGGGTATCATCCCAAGGATGAAGCGTCGTGATATGACAAATTTTAGGCTTCATGAAGTTCTCGGTATAATTGTAAAAGCGCAACTTCTTGCTTCTCCCAGCAATATTCTTTTGCTGCCGCCCGCAAATCTGCCTGATAAGCTGCGAGTCCTTTGGTTTTAATTGCTTGTAAAGCGGCCAAGATTTCTGCGTTGGAATTATGTTCTAATACAAAACCAATCTTAGGATTTAAAACCCACTTCGAAGCTTGAAGGTTAAAAGAAATCACGGGTAAGCCCGCCATAATGTATTGAAAAATCTTGTTACCAATGGTTAAATCATGGTTTCGATTGGTATTTGAAATGGATAAGAATCCAACATCAGCAGCAGTGGTATATTGCAACAACGTATCGGGAGGGACGGGATCGTGATAAAAAATATTATCGTGTACTTGAGTAGCGTTAGTAACAATATCTTTTAAAATGCCAAAGCCCAAAAATACCAAGGCATAGTCTTGTGGCAAATCTTTAAATACTTCGATCAGTTGTTCGACGCCGCGGTGTGGACTCAGGCCTCCTTGGTACAAGGCAATCGTCTGATGATCTTTAATGCCAAATTTTTTACGAAAGTAATCGCTCTTTTCCAGTTCGGTATACTTAGGACAATTCATCACTACGACGGGCTTATCAATACCATACTCTTCCACGTAAGCATCGGCGATGAGTGCAGAAACGGTCATCATGCGATCGGCGTGTCGGATAAACATCTTTTCGGCGAGGCTAATCATTTTTCCTAGCAAAGGGGTGCTGACACCTTGATCAAACTCTAATTCGTGGGCATCATAAACAATTTTTGCTTTGCGATTGAAAATGTATTTGCAAATGACACTAATGGGCAAGGGCAGAATATCGTTACAATGAATAATATCTGCTTTTCGGCAATCTTTGATAATTCGGAAAAATAGTTCGATGAATTTAATGAGCTGTATAAATCTATTTTGTCCCCAATTGCGCGTTTTTAGTCGAATGCGATGTACGGGAATGCCTTGCACCTCGTCTTGTTCTTTTAATTCACCTTCGTGTAAGGCAACGACACTTACTTGATAGCCGGCAGATTGCAGACTGTGACATTCCTTTAGCACGCGGCTATCAAAAAGGAAATTATTGAGAACAATGGATACTACTTTTTTCATACTTTCTTTAAGCTTCTTTTTATTAGGCTAAGCGTCATTTTCTTTACGCATAATGTAGATTAATAAGAAAAACATCATACCGTAAGTAATGCTGTACGCAAAAGATAAGCAATACATCAGCATCGTGGCATCATTGAAATAGAATTTGCCAACGAGCAGCGCCAAAATTACCAAAACTAATTGAAGAAAATGAGAAAAACTATACCATTGCGTATGTTCCGTAATGTAAAAAATGGAAACGACACCCGAAATGATAAAATGGAGGAAGAAAGGAAAACAGAAAATTTGGGCATATTCTCCCGCAATTTGCCATTCTGCCCCAAAAACGATGCGGAATAAATCGGGCGCAATCCCGTAAAAAATGAGAAAAGGAATCACCGCAATCCCCGTCAGTTGTTTGATCGTTTTATAAAAAATATTTCTACAATGTCCATGTTGGTGTATTTCTTCACTCGCTTTTTGTTTAAATACTTCGTCAAAAGCACTCGCGACGGTTACCAAGGGCAAGCGAATAACGCGTTGGATCATTCCAAAAAATCCGGCAACGGCAGCTACAAAAAAAGTATTGATGAGAATATTGGGTAAATGGGTAGAACTTACGTTGAAAAAACTACCACTAACCATATTGCGAGAAAATGCAGCGTATTGTTTTGCTTTTGATTTAATATCTACGGTTTGAACTTCCTTGAATAAGCTTACACTTTGCTTTGGCAAACGAAATAAATAATAGCATAAGGCCGTAAACTGCGCGATTAGCGTACCGAGAATCAAGCCTGCAATTCCCCAATTTAAAAGCCCAAAAGCAACTCTTCCCGCCGCGTTAACACCACTTAGCATAAATTTTGAAATGGTAACAATCGTAAAATTTTTGTGGCGAACATACCAAAAATTGAGGATCGTAAACCAACAAACGGTCAGGATAGAAAGCGGTAAAAGGTACAACCAAGGACTAATGGAAGTGTCGCCCAATAAGGTACAAACTTGGGCATTGAAGAAAAAGACAATCGCAAGTACCAAGCAGCTCGTAATTCCACAAACCCAAGCCGCCAAAACGAGAATCTGCGCTGCATCTTTTTGTTTTTCGGGAATTAGAATGGCTAGCTCAAATCGACCCGTTGCCACGGCTTGTAGAATGGAAGCCGTCGAAGCAAATAAATAAAAAATGCCAAAATCATCAGGACTGTACAAGCGCGTCAAAATTGGAGAAATGAGAATGGGAATGAGCTGAGCAAAACTAGTGCCCGTCATTAACTTTAAAACATTCTTCGTAAATTCTGATTGTAGCGACATTGGGGGCAAAGGTAACTAGATCATAAAGTTAATCTGCATTTATTGGGATAGATTTTTACTCCTTGCTCCGTGCTGCTTTTTTTGGTGAAAAATGGCGCTAATTGCTGATTTCAGGGTAGGGGACTGTTTGAAGGAATGCAAAAAAATGCGCAAACTGCGATGGAACAGTTTTTTCAGAACTTTAAAAAAGCGTAACAAAATCATCTTTTTGTGCTTCCCAAAGGCTGCAAAGTCGGTTAAAAAGATTCTCAGTGTTCATCAAAAGCGTCACCGTGGAAGTTTTTTTCAAATTTTGCATAATGGTAGATATAACTAGTCGAATTCGAGCATAACCATTTGTTTTTATGTAAATTTGGCGATCAAATTCGACGGACGATTAAAAAGAATACTTATGAGAGTTTATGCTTTACTTTGGTGTTTAATGTTAAGCCTTAGCGCTTGTCAAAACAACAATGCTAGCGCTGGTGGAACGACAACAACGGCTAAAGCTTCCACTTCAGAATTGCAGCAATTAGCGGGAAAAACAATGGGAACGACTTACCATATTAGTTTCGTTGAAGAAATGCCTGCTAATTTGCAAGCTGAGGTTGACGCCCTCTTGATCGAGGTTAATCAAGATTTATCAACTTACATCAAAGATTCTTACATTTCTAAGGTGAACCAAGCCGAAGATTGGATTCAATTGCAGCCCATCAAGTCTACGACGGTGCTCTATCCACATTTTAAAAAAGTTTACTACCGATCCAAGGAAGTCTATCGGGATACGCGAGGATTATTTGATCCGACCATTATGCCTTTGGTGAATTACTGGGGATTTGGATATTCTGGGGATCGCTTATTGACGAGTGCAGAAAGTAAAATCGTAGAGGAATTAAGATCACTCGTTGGTTTAATGAAATTGCAAGAAAGAATGAAACCAGGAGATGCGGATTATTTGTATTTGAAGAAATTCAAACCGGGGATTCAGCTTGACTTTAGTGCGATTGCCAAAGGGTACGGCGTAGATGTGGTGGCAGCATTATTGGAGGAGAAAGGAATTCAAAACTATTTGGTAGAAATAGGAGGGGAAGTGCGTGCCAAAGGAAAAAATGCATCACAAGAACTTTGGACTGTAGGGATTAATACACCACAGGATAATGCGGCTGTAACGGACTTTAAAGCCATTGTAAAATTGCAAGATAGAGCCTTAGCCACTTCGGGCAATTATCGTAACTTTTACGAATTGAACGGTAAAAAAATTAGTCACACCATTAATCCTCGTTCGGGATATTCTGAGGATACAAATTTGTTGAGCGCTTCTATTTTTGCGAAGGACTGCATGACTGCGGATGCTTACGCAACGGCTTGTATGGTGATGGGCTTAGGAGAAGCTTTTGAATTGATTCGACAAAAAGAAGATATGGAAGGATATTTTATTTATGGAACTGAAGAAGGAGGTACGGCAGTGTTGTATACCGATGGTTTGAAATCATTTATCACTAATTTATAAGCTTAACTTACAGTTAGTCCTGTCCTTAAACAACTTCAACTTCATAATTACAACGTAGCAAAAAGAAAATCAATGAAATTTAATTTAGATAAAGACCTTTGTTTCTTTGACATCGAATCAACGGGTTTGAGTGTAATTCGAGATCGTATTATTCAAATAGCCATTATTAAATTCCCTAAAAATGGTGC
>JBGCFY010000291.1:0-27083 GCA_045110315.1 Saprospiraceae bacterium | reverse complement strand
GGAAAAATTCGGATTCGGTATCCCTTCGCTGCTTCGAAAATAGAAAAACCTTTAGCAGCATCTAATTCAGGTTCATTAACTTCGAGGAGCGATCCATCGACCAAGTAATATAGTCGAATAGCATCTTTGGAAAAATAGCCCTCGGTTTGAGAATCGAGTAGATCTTCCCCTGCTTGGTTTTTGACTGTAAGATCAATCGCAGTGCTAATTACCATTTGGTCATTCGTTTTTTTGGTGCAAGCAAACAATAATAGTAAACTAGAGAGTAAACATAAATTTTTCATCGGAAAATGGTTGTGAGACGATTCAACTAAAAACTAATCTGCCATCGAGCAACTTACGCTCCTCGATGGCAGATCATGAAGTTGCTTAAGCATTAAGGTTTGATGTTCGTCACCATTCCTCGCTTGTAGTTAAAAGTATGTGTGCTAGGATTAAAGTTATTAAAGGCGTAGTTACCGTTAAAAGAACCATTCCATCCCCAATTCATGTGATAATAAAGCGTAGAACCATAGCAAGGATAAACCGTTCTTCGGTATCCATCACAAACCCACGCATGACCATTCGAATAGGTAGAAAATATCCACCATCCATTCTTTTTACCGCCTCTTAAGATAACGGGACGAGCGTAATTTAATTCACTCTTTACCGTTTGATAATTGTAGCCATTATAACTTGCCGAAGCGTAACCAAAGTCCCCTGTAAAAGAAGAAGCTACTTCGTTCTGAGTACTAGCACCAGAGCCATCACAATCATAATCCATGTTTACTTCATCCCCAATGTCTCGCATCAAGGTAGCAGTAGCAGAAGTCCCAGAACCATTTGGCATACTTCCCCAAGCATAACTCGTAGGAAATTGGTGATAACGCATAACCTGCGCCATCGCCGTAGCAACACATCCCGTCCAAGCTCGACCGCACTGACCGCCGCAAGTCATCAATGGTGTGTTAGCATTGTAGCCACATCCTTGTCCCCAAGTTGTATTAAGGTAAGGTCCTTTGATAATTGTGTACGGATCGCAATTAGGATCACCATCGCCAGTTGGTTCCGGTATCAATCTTCCTGTATTTTCGCCTCTGTCATTGATAAGGCTTGTCCCCGACACTAAAGCACTCCACCTCACTCTTACGAAATCGCTCTGAGTACCATTCAGCGTCTTAATCGCTTTGATTTTTTCTTTGGTATCAAACAACCATTCCACCAGACCGTTCGAATAAACTTCTTGGTCTAAAGGAAAATCACTTTTATCAGAATACGCTAGTACCGGAGCGGATCTTCGGTCTGCTGCTAAAATCAAAAATCCACCGCTTTCGTAATTAATAATATAGTAAGCGGTTTCAGCATTTTCATCAGGAATGGCATCAATACTTTTTACCGTTTTGTTGGCTTCCGTACCAAATGCTTTCGTAGCATATTCCATTGCCAAGGTTTCTGAAATAGCATATTCACTATTATTGTCTGGCTTGACCTCAATTGCGGTTTCCTTTTGACAAGAATAACAAGTCAGTAGTGCTAAGAGCACAATGGTGAATTGTTTCAATAAATTTAATTTTTTCATAATTCAATTTTTGATTAAAATAAATAGATATATGGGGAAGGGATTGAACTCACTTGTAAAGTTCTGTACCACATAATTGACTCGGTTAATTTGATTCATTTCTAAGTTAAAATGAAAGTGTAGCGATCGGCTAAAGGAGTCTTATTTTTCGTACAACGCATTACGAATCCAGCTCAATTCACTTCTTAGTAAATTGCAGTTTTTGCTTAGCAGCTTTAGTTAGTTAATGAGGTTGCTAGGTTGCTTAACGAGTGCTTTTTAAAATAGCGCCATAGATAATGAATGAGCTAATTCAGCATAACTTAACGTTACAACATTAGTCGTGACTAAAGATCACAGCATAAGAATAATTCCATTTTTAGATTAAAAACAGGCGGATTGCTATTATTAGTTAAAGAGGATAGCGCTAATACTTAGTTAAACATTAGCAATACTTGGCAGGTTGGTTTTGCTGTTTTTCAAAACAACTTCTGCATCAAGATAAGAATAACTAAAGGAAAAAAGGATATAAAAAATGTTAATATTTTTCATTTTCCTAAAACAATCTCATTTTCAAAATCAGCACTTCCCCTCCCATTCCCGAACAACTTGTCCGATATCGAACAAGTTTTTAAAAATAAAATTATATAACTACCTGTAAATCAATAACTATATTTTTGGCACATCCATTGGACTTTCTTAAGTAGAAATAAAAAATTATGGATAGACCAATATCAAATACGGCACAGCAAAAGCAAATCGCTTCTAAAATCTTCAAGGGTTTTATTTTTCTTGCTGCCGTCATCGGATGTTTTTTCTTGCTAAGAAAAGTGTTAACGACTAAAGCCACCAAGAAAGATTTTAGTATCGCACAAGTTGAAAAAGGCTTAATTGAAAATGTAATTACTGCTTCGGGACTTGTTATTCCTTCCTTCGAACAACAAATCAATGCTCCGATCAATACTGAAATTAAAGCGATACATCTTAAGTCAGGAACGGAAGTAAAACCGGGTGATCTCATTATGGACCTCGATGAAGAATTTATTCGCCTCGAATATGAATCTTTGAAAGATCAACTCGAAGTTCAAAAAAACAACATGAGTCGACTCGGATTAAGTTATGATAAAGACTTGAATGACTTGGATTATGACAATCAAATCAAAGCCTTGCAAATCGCTAGGATGGAAGCACAATTATCAGATGTCAAACGCTTGAAAGCGATCGGTGGCGCTACCCAAGAAGAGGTTGAAGAAGCTACTTTAAATTTAAAAATTGCAAAGCTTGAAAAGAATAAATTAGGCAACGAACTCAACTTTAGAAAAAAAGTGGTTACCAACGATCGCCGAAATTTAGAACTGGAAGTACTCATTCAAGAAAAAAAACAAGCGGAACTCAAGCGAAAATTAAGAGAAACTTCCGTTGCGGCACCTCGTGCTGGTGTCATTACTTGGGTCAACGAAAATATTGGTCGTAAAGTAAAAGAAGGAGAAGCGCTCGTCAGAATGGCCAACTTAGAAAATTTCCGAGTAGAGGCCAGTTGTTCCGATCGTTACGGTAGTCAACTCAAACTCGGTATGCTCGTAAAAGTAAGAATAGACGACCAAGATTTACAAGGTAAAATTAGTGCCATCTTACCCGCTATTGAAAATAATACTTTAGAATTTGTCATCGAACTCGTCAATGCAAATCATGCGAGTCTCCGACCAAATATGCGAGTAGAAGTTGCCGTAATTGTCAACCAAAAAAACAATGTACTTAAAGTGAAAAATGGTGCTGCTTTCTCCGGTGCTATCAACCAAGAAGTTTTCGTGGTGCAAGGTGATCAAGCTATCCGTAAAAATGTGCAACTAGGTTTAATCAACAGCGACTACGTAGAAATTGTCGGAGGTGACCTGAAAGCCGGTGATCAAATCTTAATTTCCGACACCAAACTTTACAATCACTTAGAAAGTATCCAATTAAAATAAAAGCTATGACAACCCTATTTCAGTTTCTATTTCTCCGACTCGCTGCGCTATACTTGTTGTGCTTACTCTGCGCACCGAGTTGGAGTTATGCTCAGTCTACGCTCGACAGTTTATCGCTAGAAGACTTAGTGGAACTTGCCCGACAGCAAACTTTACAAAGTAAAGAAGCACGACTCAACTTGGAAGTAGCACAATTAAGTTATCAAAACTATCGAGCCGGCTTGAAGCCACAATTGGTTGGTAATGCTAATTTCCCAAACTATGCTAAGACGTTCAGTGAGACGACTCAGCCGGATGGCACAGTTCGTTTTCAACCGATTCTTAATAATAACTCTGCCGTTGGTCTGTCCTTGACGCAAGCGATTACGAGTACCGGAGGAACTTTATTTGTAGACTCTGATTTGCAACGTTTTGATGATTTTGAAAATGACCAAAGTTTTTACAATGGCTTGCCGATTAGAATTGGCTTTTTACAACCAATCGGTGCTTTTAATCCATTAAAATGGGCGAAGAAAATTGAACCCGTAAGATTGAAAGAAGCGAAGAAACAATATTTCCTTGATCGGGAAAGCAGTATCGGTCGCACAACCGCATTATTTTTTCAACTCCTAATCGCACAACAAAATTTAAATATCGCAATTACAAACAAAGAGAGTAACCAAAAATTATTTGAGATTGCCAACGAAAGATATGAACTCGGACAAATCTCTTATAATAATTTATTGCAACTCAAATTGGAATTAGCCGCCGCCGCTCAACAAACACAAAGTGCTTTGCAAAGCGTGCGCAATACTTCCGCCGATATTTACGCACTCTTAGGACAAACTTTCGATGGCAAAATTATTAAAGCTAAAATGCCCGTGTTAACAGAACTGGAAATAGAGCTAGCAACAGCATTAGAAGAAGCGCTACAAAATCGAGCAGACTTGGATCGACACCAGCGCTTAATACTCGAGTCCGATCGAGCGATCTCACAGGCGAAAAGAGACAATGGTTTTCAAGCACAGCTGAGTGCTTCTTTCGGCTTTGCGCGTAGTGCACAAAATTTACAAGATATTTATACCGATGCGCAACAGGAACAATTGGTACAGTTTCAACTACAAATTCCCATTTTAGATTGGGGAAGACGGAAATCAGCAGTCGGTATTGCACAAGTCAGAAAAACTTATACGCAAGCACTTATTCAGCAAGAAAGACTCAATCTTAAAGTTAGTCTCCAACAATTGGTAGATCAGTTTAATAGTCTCAAACAAGAATTAAATTTGATCCAAGAAGTAAAAAATATTGCCGAAGAACGTTTCAAAATATCACAAGAAAGTTTCGTTTTGGGTGCCATCAGCATTACAGATTTAAGCATTGCCCAACAAGAAAAGGATCGTGCTGTTCGGGGATACCTCAGTACACTTGGTCAGTACTGGCAAACTTATTACGAATTACGTACTAGTGCTTTATATGATTTTAAAAATGACAAAAAAATTATTCAATAATATTTAAAATATTCAAACCTATGAAAAATTTAATCGTTCTACTTTGCTGCTTATTTAGCATAAATTTAATTTTTGCACAATCTCAAAATAGTTCTACTTCCGTTAGCCTTAGCGACGGAGAGGAGGATTTTAGCATCGAAGCCAATTATAGCACTCCTTTACCTTCCACTGTCAAAACGAAAATAGAACAACATCTAGGAAAAGCAAATATGGCTATCAAACCTTTGTCTTGGGAAAAAGAAGTTCAAGGAGACCTTGCCTACAAATTTGAAATCGGTCCCCAATATTGTTCTATTTTCTTAGACAAAAATTTACTCTCAAAATCGGAGTACAATGATTTATTTGACCTTAGTTCGGAAGTTTTAGATTTGCTACAAGCGGATAGAAAGAGAAGACATCCAAAAACGCCAAAGCCACCAAAAACACCACGGACCGATCGTTCCAAAAGTAAAAATTCAACAACTACTACAACGACTACCACAACAACAAATTCTACCGATCGAGAGGTAGGTACTAATGATGGTTCCCGAAAAGGTTCTACTTCCGTCAGCGTTTCTAATCACGACGAAAGTTACCGATTAAAGGCAAGTTTCAATACTAAAGATTACCAACCAATTAATAGTAAAATCGCAGCTGCCATATCCGAACAAGCAACTAAAAAATCAGCGAAGCAAACGATCTGGAAAAAAGAAATTGATGGAGAAACAGCTTACCTAATTTCTTTAAAGAAAAAAACTTGTCGCATCTTTATTGATAAAAATTTAGTGACTGGAAAAAAATACCGCGACTTGGTTGAGTTAGCAGAAGCGATTGCCCAACAAGTACAATTCGACTAAATTGATCTCCTTAGTTTTAACTTAGAAGTTATTTAAATAAAAAATCAAGCCTTATGATTAAGCTCCAGAATATTAACAAAGTATATCGCACAAAAACCGTAGAGACACTGGCACTCAACAACATCAACTTAACGATACCTGCCGGAGAATTTTTATCCATTATGGGACCTTCTGGCTGCGGCAAAAGTACCTTACTCAATATCATGGGTTTGATTGATGAACCTTCGGAGGGAAGTATAGAAATAGCGGGACAAACTTTACCCGATTACAATGCTAAAAGTATCGCCAAATTCAGAAATGAAAAATTAGGTTTTATTTTCCAAAGTTTCCATTTGATCAACGACTTGTCGATCATTGATAACGTAGAATTACCGCTACTCTACCGTCGAGTAGGATCGAAAGAAAGAAAAGCACTCGCGGAAGAAGCATTAATAAAAGTAGGTCTAAAAAATAGAATGCAACATTTCCCAGGACAGTTATCTGGTGGTCAGAAACAACGAGTTGCTATTGCCCGAGCGATTGTCGGTCAACCCGATATTATTCTTGCGGATGAGCCTACCGGAAACCTCGATAGTTCCATGGGTAACGAAATCATGGATATTTTACTACGCCTCAATCAAGAGCAAGGAACAACCATCGTCATGGTTACCCACGATGAAAGTATGGCACGCAAAACCAATCGTCTAATTCGCTTATTTGATGGCAATCAAGTTCAATAAAGCCTCAAGTAGTGCTAAAGTAATTTATCCGTAATCCAAAACAAAACCCATGTTAAAAAATTATTTTAAAATCGCCCTAAAGGTCATGATGCGCAAGAAGTTTTTTAGCTTCATTAGCCTTTTTGGAATTAGCTTCACGCTCATGATTCTCATGGTCGTTACGGCGTTCCTAGATATTGAGTTGGGTAGTCACGCTCCCTTGACGCAACAAGATAAAATGGTTTTTCTTGATCGTTTAGAATTGAAGCTCATGATCCCCGACACCAATAGAATCATCGACTCTACCCGCAACGATGGAATTGTCACCCTTGACACAAGCTACAGTTACAGCGAAAGACAAAGAAGTATGTCTGCCTCCTCCTTGGGCTATTATTATTTGAATAAATACATGAGCGATATTGAAGCGGCGGAAGACTATTGCATTTACAGCGATCGACATACCGTTGACGTTTTCATCAATAGCAACAAGTTGACCTTATCGAGTTCTTACGTAAGTGCTAGCTTTTGGAATATCTTCGATTTTCAATTGGTAGAAGGAAATTTCTTTGGTCGTACCGCCATTGACAATCAGGAAAAAGTTGCCGTCATTACCCAAAAAACGGCAAAAGAATATTTTGGCGTAGATCAAGGGATAACCGGACAAGAAATGATCTTAGACGATCAGCACATCAAAGTAGTTGGCATTGTAAAAACGCCGCCGAGCAATCAGTTGTTTTTAAGCTCGGGGCTCTTTCTACCACTCACCAACATTAATCCCCGTTGGTTAACTTCTGATGATTTCCTCGGTGGATTTCGAGCAGCTTACCTAGCGGCATCAAGTGCCAAAAGGCAAGCCATCAAAGATGAGATCAAGAAAAAAACGGCGATGGTACAATTACCAAATCCGGAGCAATATAATCGTGTAAATGTGATTACCGCAAACTTCTTAGAGAACTATGCAGAAAACCTTTTGAACGAAGGAGATCCAGCAAAGAGCAGTTCTATTTTCCTTTACAGTTTGGGAGGCTTACTCTTACTTTTCTTTATTCTACCAACTTTAAATTTAGTCAACATCAACGTTAGTAGAATATTGGAGCGATCTTCAGAGATTGGCTTAAGAAAAGCCTTTGGTGCCAATGCAAATGATATTCTTTATCAGTTTGTTTTTGAAAACATCCTCCTTACTTTCGTCGGTGGCATCATTGGTTTCTTATTAGCGCTCTTACTGTTTTTTGTTATTAATAGTAGTCAAGTACTTCCCGAAACGATACTTAGTTTCAACTATCAAGTTTTCTTCTACAGCTTCTTAATTTGTTTATTTTTCGGCATTCTATCCGGTCTTATTCCTGCCTACAAAATGTCTAAAATTCATATTGTAAACGCCCTAAAACAAAACAGCAATGGTTAAGCATATTTTCACCTTGATTTGGAATAAGAAAAAAAGTAACTTTCTTTTATTCCTCGAGATTCTGCTCTCTTTTCTCATCTTATTTGCCGTCTTTGCCTTGGTCATTGATTACCTTCGCGTTTATCAAGAGCCGCTAGGATATAATACTGAAAACTTGTGGATTGCGCACCTCGATTTTGAAGGCAGAACAGATACCCTCGCCGTTGAGCAGACCAAAGCAAACTTGTACCGAGAGCTGCTTAACAATCCTGACATTGAATCTATTTCTTTTGGTGATCGAAAATCGCTCTTATCGGGATCGAGTAATTCTTGGGGAAGTGATGAAAATGGATTCTTTCTCCAAACCCTACTCTACTCCTCGGACATTGGTTTCAAAAAAACGGCGGAGTTAAATTTAATCGCTGGTCGTTGGTTCAATGAATCTGATAAAACGGCAAAGTATACGCCCATTATTATCAACCGCAAACTTGCAGAAGGCGCATTCAAAGGTCGCAAGATAATAGATAGCATTTTTACCATTAGGAAAGAAGTCAAAATTGTCGGAATCATTGACCATTTTAATGCTTTTGGTGAATTTGAAGAGGAAGATTCCGCTGCTTTATTTTATGAACCCAAAGAGTCTATCTCAACCCCATCTTTATACATTCGTACCAAAGCCAATGCAAATTCATCCTGGGAAGAAAAGGCAAATCAAACTATCGCACAGATTACTAAAGATAAAGGCTTCGTCATTAATAATTTAGATCGTCAACGAAAAGAAGACAACAAAGTCGTTTGGATTCCCATGGTTGCCATGTTGAGTATTTGCACCTTTTTAGTCATCAACGTAGCACTCGGTCTATTTGGAATTCTTTGGTATAATATTAACCAACGCAAAGCAGAAATTGGTCTACGGAGAACACTCGGTGCTTCTAGAACAGACATCTCCGCGCAGTTTATTGGAGAGGTATTGATGGTCGTCGGTTTCGCCATCTTAGTCGGCATTGGTTTTGCGATTCAATTTCCAATAATGAAAATTTTTGATTTTGAAAATATAAACTATTATTATGCTATCTTGGGAGCAGCCTTAGTCATTTTAATAGTTGTCTTAATTTGTGCTTATTACCCTAGTCGGCAAGCAGCTTTAATTCGCCCCGCACTAGCCTTACACGAAGACTAGATTCACGGTAACAAAACTTGTTAAAAGTCCTTGATAAATTACTCGAATATATGAATGCAAATATCTTGATTGTTGATGATGACTTGGCCGTTTGTTCTTCCATTACCTTGTTACTCAAACGAGCAGGGTTCCATTGCAATAGTGTAAATCATCCGAGAGATATCGAAAGTCAAATCGCGGCACAACAGCCCGACTTGATTTTATTGGATATGAATTTCACGATCGATACTTCTGGAAAAAAAGGACTCGCTACGCTGAGACAAGTACGGGAACAGTATCCTCGTATTCCAGTCATCCTAATGACCGGATGGGCAACGGTGCAACTCGCCGTAGAAGGTATGAAAATTGGCGCGCAAGATTTCTTGGCAAAACCTTGGGACAACAAGCAGTTACTAGCTTCCGTCAAAACGATTCTTGCCTTGCACCAAAACGATGCAAAGTCAACGAACAGAAACGACACCGACAACTTGAATAACTTTGAAAATCTTATTGGGGAAGATCCTAAATTTAAAGCCATCCTACAAGTTGCGCAAAGGGTTAGTAAAACCAATGCTAGCGTTTTAATTATTGGAGAAAGCGGAACGGGAAAAGAGTTAATTGCCGAAGCTATTCATTACGAAAGCCAGCGTACAGATCGTCCTTTTGTAAAAGTCAACCTCGGAGGTATTTCTGCCTCTTTATTTGAAAGTGAAATGTTCGGTCACAAAAAAGGAGCTTTCACCGATGCCGTTGCAGACCGCCAAGGTCGATTTGAAATTGCTGATACTGGAACCATTTTCTTAGATGAAATCGGAGACCTAGAAAGTAGCAGTCAAGTCAAGTTGCTCCGCGTTTTGCAAGAGCAAACGTTTGAAGTGCTAGGAAGTAGCAAAAGTAAAAAAGTAGATATTCGAGTGATTAGTGCGACCAACAAGGATTTAGAGAAAATGGTAAGCGATGGCAGTTTCCGAGAAGATTTATACTATCGAATCAATCTCATTAAAATCACGATTCCTCCTTTGCGGGAACGACGATCCGATATTCCACTCCTCGTTAATTTCTTTCTTAATAATCTAAAACTGAGCTACGAGCTACCAAACTTAACTATTAGTACCCAAGCCATGACTTGGCTAAGTCAACAACATTTTCCGGGGAACATTCGACAACTACAAAACTTGGTAGAACGAACCGTACTCATGGCTACGAATTCGCAATTAGAACTTAAAGATTTCCAAGAACATTATCGCGATCGACAACTCGCCACACAAGAAGTTAAGCTACCGAACGTAGGTAGTATTTCGCTCGAAGAGCTAGAAGTAAAAATGATAAAAAAAGCCTTATCTTTCCATCACAACAAGATTAGCCAAGTTGCTAAATCTTTAGGTATTACCCGTAGCGCTTTATATCGCCGATTGCAAAAATACAATATTCCTTATGACGATCAAAACTAGGTATTTCTTATTCATCGCGATCATTCATATCGTCGTCATTGTACTATCTTTTCAATTACTAAAAGATCAAAAAATATATTTTTTCCTCATCGAAATTGGCGTACTGCTTTCCCTTTTTTTAGCCTATCAGATCTATCAAACGTTGATTCAACCGCTACAGTTTATGTACACGGGCTTAGATGCCATTCGAGATCAAGATTTCAATATCAAATTTGTAGAAACGGGCTCCAAGGAAATGGATGCGCTGATTCGCGTCTATAATGAAATGATTCAAAATATTCGCCAAGAAAGAGTGCAAGTGGAAGAGCAACATTATTTCCTCAACAAACTGATCAATGCTTCTCCCGCTGGAATTGTAATTTTAGATTACGACGATCACATTACAGAAATGAATCCAAAAGCGGAAGCCATTTTGCAACTTAACACCACTTGGAAAAACAAAGCCTTAACCGCCTTAGAACATCCCCTCCTCCTCGAAATTGCACAACTTGAAACGGGTGCTTCTAAAATTGTCTCCCTGCAAAGCGCTTCCCAATTTAAAGTAGAAGTTTCTCATTTTATCCATCGAGGTTTCAAACGAAAATTTCTTTTATTCCAAGAAGTCTCTCAAGAGATTTTAGCCGCTGAAAAAAGAGCTTACGGAAAAATCATTCGCATGATGGCACACGAAGTCAATAATTCTATCGGTGCCATCAATTCTATTTTACATTCTACCGTCGACTATTTTGAAAGTATCAACGCTGATCAAGATATTCACAACGCTATAAACATTGCCATTGATCGCAACGATAGCTTAAATCAATTTATGCGCAATTTTGCGACGGTTGTACGTTTACCACCACCACATTTTGAGCCCACAAATCTTAATGATTTAGTTTTAAAAGTAGCTCAGTTAATGCAACATCAAGCAAAAGCAATTGACATTGATTTTTCCTACTATTTTCCGGAGCGCACCATCACTGCGATGATCGACACCAAACAAATGGAACAAGTATTAGTCAATATTATTAAAAATGCATTGGAATCTATCGAACACGGTGGCAAGGTATGCTTTAAGTTACAGGCTTCCCCAGCTTGTTTAATCATTGAAGATAATGGCGCGGGAATCGCACCGGAAAATAAAGATCGGCTATTCACTCCTTTTTACAGCAGCAAACCAACGGGACAAGGTGTAGGACTGACCTTAATCCGAGAAGTACTTTCTGCACATCAATTACAGTTTGCCCTAGTAACCGAAGCGGACGGTTGGACAAGATTTAAAATTACTTGGCCGAAGTAAATCCTTGACGGAAACTTTCTTTATCTATTTGAATTTTTTCTTGCTAAATTTACGCTTTTTGTTTTGCTGCGTCGCCGCTTTACGTCGCTTCCCTTTCAACAACTCTTGCTTATTAAAGCGTTTTTTCTCTCCAACCAATTTTTCAATCAAATCGGCGCGACCCAATTTTTGTAGCTTCTCTCGAATCATATCTTGATTCTCTCGTTAATAACAAAAGAAAAATAAATGTTGATTTTTCTTTTCCTTTTTACTTCTGGCAGCGTAAACTGGTTTTAAGGTATAAGGATGCAAACCAGTATAATATATAATTGTCGCTACCGTCATCGGCGTCGGTGTAAAGTCCTGTACCTGCTCTAAACGGAATCCTAAATCTTTCGTCTCCGCGGCTAAGTTAGCCATATCTTCCATTTCGGAACCCGGATGACTAGAAATAAAGTACGGAATCAACGGTTGATTCAAACCGTGCTTTTTATTAATTCGATCGTATTTCTCTTTAAAATTATGAAAATGCTTGAACGAAGGTTTTCGCATCACTTTCAGCGTATTGTCAGAAGTATGTTCTGGTGCTACTTTTAAACGACCACAAACGTGGCGCGTCACCAATTGCTCCATGTATTCGTCTACACTTTCGTCTGCATTTTTATTATAAGAATCCGCCAACAAATCGTACCGAATACCACTACCTACAAAAGCTTTCTTGACCTTAGGATTAGCATCTACTTTCTTATAAATTTGCGTCATCGCCTTATGGCTCGTATCCAAATTGCTACACACCACCGGATGAATACACGAAGGACTCACACAACGATCACAAATCGACTGCACCTTCCCTTTCATACCATACATATTCGCCGAAGGACCACCGAGATCACTGATGTAACCTTTAAAGTCATCCATTTGTGTCACCTTCTCAACTTCTTTGAGAATTGATTCTTCCGAACGACTCGCAATGAATTTTCCTTGGTGCGCCGAAATCGTACAGAAGCTACAACCACCAAAACAACCTCGGTGCATATTGACCGAAAACCGAATCATTTCGTAAGCCGGCACAGATCCTCTTTTATTGTATTTAGGATGTGGCTTGCGCGTATACGGTAAGTCAAAAGAAGCATCAATTTGCTTTTCTACCATCGGCGGATACGGCGGATTGACAATAAGATGATGATCGCCCACACCTTGAATGATTCGGCGAGCTTTAACTTTATTAGATTCTTGTTCTATAATTTTAAAATTCGCCGCAAAGGAAGTCTTATTCCGCATACAACGAGCGTGCGAAAACAAGGTTACATCTTCCCAGCCTTTATTCACCGGAAGAGGTTCATCCCTAGGATGTAAGACGGCGGTTTGGGGAATAGTTTTTAAAGAAGAAAAAGGAACTCCTTTATTCAACAACCGAATGATTTCCCGCAAAGGAGGTTCGCCCATTCCGTAAACCAACATATCTGCACCACTCATTTCCAAGATGGTAGGAAATAATTTATCTTCCCAATAATCGTAATGCGTTACACGACGCAAAGAAGCTTCGATGCCGCCAATTAAAACAGGTATTTCTGGATAGAGTTTTTTAAGAATTTTGGTATAAACAACGGTAGCGTAATCCGGTCGGAATCCCGCTTCGCCACCCGGCGTATAAGCATCCGTTGAGCGTCTTCTTTTGGAAGCCGTATAATGATTAATCATCGAATCCATACAACCCGACGTTACTCCGAAGAATAATCGTGGAGTCCCCATTTTCTTGAAATCCCGCAAATCATCCTTCCAATTAGGTTGTGGAACGATCGCTACCCGCAAGCCTTCACTCTCCAAAATACGACCAATCACGGCACTACCAAAAGCGGGATGATCGACGTAAGCGTCTCCCGAGATGATGATCACGTCCAAAGCTTCCCAACCTTTCGCTTCAACCTCTTTCCGCGTAATCGGCAACCAATCTGATGGGCTATGTTCTGATGTAGTATGTTTCTTCTCCTGCATTTGTCTATTTGAATGAAGTTGGATAGAAATAAGCCTGAAAGATATCCTTGGCTGGTATAAGTTTAACAACTTCGACTCCAAAGATAAGGCTTTAATAAAGGAGAAACCACTATTTACCGCGAATTGTTCACGGATTTAGCCTTCTTAGCACCGGTCTGAAAGCTCCTACTTTGTCAAAAGGAAGTTTTAAATAAAAAAACTAGCTAGTGTAATGCTACAAAATCAAGCGTAATTCATTGAAGGTAAAGAAGATAAGAACTAGGATTTGGGCAATTCTTTCAGCAATTTTTGAGCTTTATTGTACCAGTAAGCATCACTTTCAGGAATCTCTGCGAGGAGTTTACGCGTTGCTGCTATTTCTTCCACCTTGAGGTAACTCAGGGCGAGATACCATTGTGCTTCTACTTTTAGCGCCGTTTTTCCTTTACTCAATCGAGTCAAAATAGCTCGACTTTCCGTAAATTGCCCCGTTTCTAATAAAGCAATTGCCTTGAACAGACTCGCTTTAATTGCCGTGGGATTTTGTGCGAGGTAGGCTTCGAGGGCAGTAACGGCTGCTGGATATTGCTTCTCATTGAAGGCGATTTCTGCCTTAGCGGCTAATTGATCGTCCGTCGCAGATTTTTCCGTTAGATTCAATGGTTCGTGAAGCGCATATTGTTCGTATAAACTTGCTTGTTTAAATGGATTAAAAAGGATTAAGAGAAAAGCAACCGCAGCAGCGGTAACCAGCGCAGTTAGCATCGCTAGTCGGCTTTGATTAGGCTTTTCTTTTTTCAGCGGAACAACTTTCGCCGTTTCGCCCTGAAAGTATGGTTGCCCAATTTGATCGAGCTGTTGCTCCAATTTTTCTTGCTTAGCGATATTTTTTAAATAAGTCTGCATCTCTTTTCTTTGCTCGAAGGCTGCCGCAAAGCCTTCCTCCTTCGCCACACGAAGTTCAACCGTAGCTTGTTGACTGGCATCTAGCCTTCCATCAAAGTAAGCTTCTATTAAATCATTATCCTTATTTTCCATATCAGACTTTTTTTTTGAATCGCGAAAAAACTAAATTGAATATCTCCCTTACCGATGCCGTATGTAGATGCATACACTACAAGCTACTTTAACAATTTGCGCCACCGATCAACGCAAGCACTTTTTCTACGATACAGACTATTTGCATTACTCATTCCCATCTGAACAACTAACGTTGCCACGGGAACACCTTCCGCAATTCCTTTCAATAATTTCTGGCAAACTTCGCTCAATTGCTTAAAACTATGATCTAATTTTTTTTGACGAGCATTTTCTTCTTCTACTTGTTCTACCGTGGATACAACTGCGGTTTCATCACTATATCGCTCTTGTTCCACTAATCTTACCTGTTCTTCTTTATTTTTTTTTCGAAGTTGATCAATCCACTTGTTTTTACAAATGCGAAAAAGCAAGGCACCAAGTGGGCAAGTAAGTATAAAACCTGGTCGATTAGCTTGTTGATAAATGGCGACTAAGCCTTCTTGAAAAATATCTTTCGCATCAGAAGAAGAGCCATTATTATTTAAAACCCATCGCTCAATGGCCGTAGCATGTGCTTCGTAAATTTCTTGGATCAATTTCCCATCTCCTTTTTGCAATGCCTCAATGTACTTATGATCGCTATGTTTTTTCATAACTCAAAGATACAAATTCACTAAGAAATTCATAGCTAGAATAAATTTCCTGAAAATAATTTTATCCAAAGGGTAAGATATTTAAAATCCTGCGATAGTATCATAGAACAAGGGCATTCAGCTTAGCGCTGAATGCATAATTTCAGTACCCTTTGACTTAAAAAAGGGTTCAAAATAACCTATTGTTTAGCTTAAGATCAGTCAAAAAAAAAATATGAAAATTTATTGCTCGGACCAGCTCCTTCGTGCCATCTCGCTGTGGTGTACCTTCAATATTCAACCTAAGCTCCTCCTTGAGCCAGCGACTAAAATTATTACTCATTTTCCAACAAAAATATAACCCCATTAAATGTGTAGAGCCTTGCGATTATTCGCAAGGCTCCTACATCCCAAAAATTCCCATTGAACAATGTTGGCGGAAGCCGAAAAGCCATACCTTCGGGTAAGAAAGAGTAGGCATTTTTTTTGTAACCAAAAAGGAGCAGTTTAAACTTTCACAATTGAAAATCAAATCACGCTCTTAAACAATCTTAGATTTAAACATGAATTTAAAAATGAAAGCAGTCACCAAAGGGGTTTATTGTAGCCTTCTCGCTTATTTGTTTTGTCTCCCCTATTCGTGGACACAAAATCTTATTTATTCCCAAGAGTTCAATTCTGGATTGGATACTTGGTCTGTTAGTGACCTTAACTCTAATGGAGGTACTTGGGAAGCGAAAGCCAACGGGAAAGCTGATGATGGAAACTATTGGAATGACCGAGCCAGAATTGCTACCGAAGAAGGCGCCGTTGTTTTTGATGCGGACAAGTTTAGTATCAATAATACCGGAAATCCTAACTTGGGCTACGAAAGTGCGCTAGTCTCTCCGCCACTTAACTTTTCGACGCAAAGCAAAGTCTACCTAAAATTCAATCAATATTTCCGCAACTTTGATGCAAAAGCAAGGGTACAGGTTTCTACGGACGATGGTTTTAGTTGGACCGAAGTCTTCAACAACGGCAACGTTTTAGCCAATGTAGAAACTAGTAATCAAGCCGTAGAAATCGTTGACATCACCAACGAAGCCGCAGGAGAAGCCAACGTCTTTATCCGGTTTTACTTCAAAGGAAAAAATTATTTCTGGATTGTAGACAACGTAGAAGTTTACGATGCTTATCCTTACCCCAAAACTACCCCCGAATACTTTTCGGATAGCCTCTTTACTTTTGGTTATCCTTTTGACGTTGACACCGCTAATTGGGCTTACGTCTCTAATGAAATTGTCATCCAATTCAAGCCCGGCACCCTCGAATCCGAAAAGCAGGCACTTCGAGATACCCTTGGTGCGGTTAAAATTGATTCTTGCGTTTGCGAGATTTTAGAACTGTGGAAATTAGGGGATAATTTACTCGTCGATGGACAACAACTCGCTGCCAACGGAGGAAATATTGGCGTCTTAGAACGCGTCAATACTGCAAAAGGAAGTTCTACCGTTGATGGTGTAGATATCAATCGTTATAATTATAATCAATTACAAAATGCTATTCCAAGTACTTTAGCTGCTTTGAACGCGCTTCCCGTTGGAATCCCCAATAGTCCTAGCGGTGCTACCAAAATAGCTATTCTTGATACTGGCCTTGATTACAATCACCCTGACTTGGTTAACTATATCTGGAAAAGCAGTGATACGACTTTTGATGGCGAAGACGATGACGGAAGTTGCTACAATGACGATCCCATCGGATGGAACTTTATTCACAATAATAATAATCCACAAGATGACCATAGCCACGGAACACACCTTGCTGGAATCATCGTTAATAATATTTTAGATAATAGTCCAACCAATTGCGACTTTAGAATCATTCCTTACAAAACGCACGATGAGCATGGTATCTCAAATTTATTTGATGTGACTTGCGCCACTTACCTCGCCTTGCAAACGGGTGTAGATGTTATTAATGATAGCTGGGGATTTTACGGCGATCCAAGCATTATTTTATCCAATGCTTTTGACTCTGCACAACTCAACTATAACACCTTAATCATTGCTGCCGCAGGAAACGATGCCTTTAACGTTGGTGGATCACCACAATATCCGGCCTGCCTTACCAATAATAATGTTATTTCTGTAGGAGCATATGATTCCCTACAAATCGACATCAATCAATACGAATTTCCACTTTCTGAATTTTCAAATTTTGACCCAGCCTGTGTAGATATCGTCGCACCGGGAAATGATATTCTCAGTATTGTTCCACTTAATTCAGATTCAGATGCTTCTAAATCGGGTACTTCTATGTCGGCAGCAACGGTATCCGCCGCCGCAGCAGTTTCCTTTTGTTCAGGACTCACCGATCCGATGAAAGTAAAAGAAAAAATCTTAGGTTGTGCTACCCAAGAAAATGATTTACAAAATCGAATTCTGGATGGCAATTTGCTCAATTTCGAATTGGACTGTTCGCTCGAAATCGAAGAATTAGAACCGCACCGAGAACTAGAAGGATATCGAAAAAGTGCTTTGCTAAACTTTAAAGTTTACCCAAGACCAGCTAGTGATGTGTTGCATTTTGTAGTTCCTATAGATTTCGATGAATTGGAGATTAGCATTCGTGATATTTCGGGAAGACGCGTTTTTTATCAAAAAGAAAACAACCTTAGTAGTGGAACGGTAGTCACGTTACCAGTTTCTACTTTAAACGCTGGTCTTTACCTCATTAATGTCCGACAAAATAAGTATTTTTGGACTGAAAAGTTTATTAAGCTGTAGTTACTAGGTAATACTTTCATTGCCTATTACTTAGGCAAACCCTACATTCAAGCGAATTGGACACAAGTCTGGTTCGCTTGAATTGTCTTAATAAAACCTAGCGATGCGCCAATTTAACTTTTGGATACTCCTTTTTTTAATCTCTTTTTTCTCTACTGCGCTCACCGCACAGTGTAAAAAACAAATCGCCACTCGATCTACACTTGATACTAGAGAGACGACAGCTATTCTTGCACTTATTGAGCAACTAGAAGATTGTCCAGCGCTAAAGGACTCCCTCGCCTTAAGTTACCACACCCTTGGAACGATTTACTATCCAAGCGAATTGACTAAAGCAATTGCTGCTACCCAAAAGGCACTTGAACTTCGGCGGCAGATTTCCCCACAACCTTTATTTCACATCGCTCGATCAAGCCATAATTTAGGTGTATTTTATAATAAAACTGATCGTTGGGATAAAGCGATCCAATACCTTACTATTGCTAAAGATATTTATGATCAACTCGATACTTCGCGAGTGAGTAAAAGCTATCGGGAGTTAGCGGATATCGCTGACAAAAAAGGAGATGCTATTTCCAATATGCAGTTGCTGCGAATAGCCATTCAAAAAGCACATTCCTTTAGCGATACTGCCACTTTAGTCAACTGCTATTTAGATTTGAGTAGTGCACTGATTAGTCAAAAAAAATACCGCGAAGCGATCCAAAAAATAAAATTTTTACAAGAACTATGTCAGGCTTATCCTTATTGTAACGCTAGCGACTTAGCCAGTTGTCAAATTAATTTAGGAGCGGCCTATTATCAACTACAAGAATATACTTCCGCCTCTTTTCACTACAAAGCTGCTATTCGCTTATTTGAAGAACTAGAAAACAAAGTCCAATTATCGAAATCCTGGAGTAACCTAAGCATGGTTTACCTCAGACAAAATAATTATTCCAAAGCTTTACAAGCGGTAGAAAAAGCTTTAAAGATTGCACAAGATGAAAACAGCCCACGAGAAATTTCACAGAGCTACAATAACCTAGGAGAAATCTATTTAGCGAAAAAAGAATTTCCTAAAGCGCTGCGCTATTATCAACAAGATGCAAATGCTTTAATTCCACAATTTGACAATACAGATTATAAAAGTTATCCTAGCAAAGCTCAACTCAATTTGGTAACTAACAAAATTGAATTGCTCAAAAGTTTTAAAGACAAAGCGCGAGGGTTAAAAATGTATCAACAAAAAACGAAAGATAATTCCTTGCTTTTACAAATGCTCCAAACCTACGAATGTGCCGATTATCTCGTAGACCTTATTCGAACAGAACAGAACAATCAGAGTTCAAAATTGGTTTGGCGAGAGAACGTGGTTTCGATGTATGAACAAGCAATTCAACTTTGTTACACCTTAAAAAATACAGAACGCGCATTTTACTTTTTTGAAAAAAGTAAATCAATTCTTTTACTAGAAGGATTATTACAAGCTCAAGCGCTAGACATCATTCCCGACAGTACTTCACAAAAAGAGTTCCGCTTGCGAAATGCCTTACTTTATGCAAAGGAGGATTTAGAACTGGCTTCTCCTCAAGAACAAGAAAAACTTCTCGAAGAGGTTGTTACACTGCAAGAACGGTTGCGACAACTGACCCAACAAATAGGAAAAAAACATCCGCAATATTTTGAATTAAAGTACCAGTTAGAAGTCGCTAGTTTGAGCGAACTCAAAAAGAATCTAACCGACCAAGATGTCTTTCTGCATTTCTTTAGTGGGCAGACGGATACTTACTTATTGTGCGTGGAAGCAACAAAAGAAAGCTTTATCAAAATCGGGAATACGACCCAACTCAAGACACAACTCAATCGCTTTTTAAATTTTTTCCAAAGCGCTGACAAAATTGAACAAGCGCCGGAAGCATATGCAACGGTAGCCTTTGAAGTGTACCAGCAATTAATTGGACAACTTGAATTAGCCGAGAATAAAAACCTAATTATCGTACCCGACGGTTTATTGAATTTTGTCCCCTTCGAAGCATTGGTGCAGACGAAACAGTTTACCAACTTAGGTTCGCTACCATACTTAATTAAACAGCACCCCATTCGCTATAGTTACTCTGGCACCATTCTACAAAAGCAAGCGGTAGAACGAACAACGGGAATTAGCAAATTCCTAGCCTTTGCCCCTTTTGCAGAAAATAAAAATAATGCTAGTTATGGCAATTTAAATTATTCACAGGATGAGTTATCAAATATTGAAAGCCAAGTTGCCGGAACCTTTTTAAAGAACCATATGGCAACCAAAGCTAACTTTTTTCAACGCGCGCCAAAAGCTAATATCATTCATTTGTCAACACACGCTTTAGCCAACGCCGATTCTTTGCAACCTCGAATTGTCTTTGCCGACACTACCCTCTTACTTTCTGAACTCTACGGATTGGATCTAAATGCTGCGCTCGTAGTATTAAGTGCCTGCGAAACAAATATTGGAAAAATTCGCTCGGGAGAAGGTGTCATGAGCATGGCACGAGGTTTTACTTACGCAGGAGCAAAGAGTCAAATTTCTAGTCTTTGGAAAGTAAACGCTGCCACCACAGGAAAAATATTCTCTGACTTTTATCACTCCTTAATCGACAAACAACCAAGTGCTCAGGCTTTTCACCAAGCCAAACTTAAGCACTTAAACGATCCAGCAATTCGCCCAAGTCAAAAATCGCCTTACTACTGGGCAGGATTTATTTTTCTCGGACCAGATCGTATTATTTCAATGCCCGCTAAATCAGCTTTCCCTATTGGCACGCTAATCATCGGAATTAGCCTCCTGATATTTCTATGGTTTTTGCTGTCTTTATTTAGACAAAAAAAGAAAACCACTGCGGCATGATACTCGAAACTTACAATTGAAAAAAGAAGTTATTTTAAGTTTCAAAAGTTTCCATCCTATTCTAAAAAAAGAAAAAAGTTGTAATCTCCGACCAACACCTTCCTTCCTTCGACGAAGTCGTGCAACTAAAATAAATTGCAATCGTCTTTAAAAAAGAAGACCTTAAGTAGTAACATTTAGCTATTAGTATCGTCTTCTTGAAAAAGGAATAAAAGGACACTCGTTTAAAAGTAGACTAAAAACTATTCATCGAGAAATACGCTCCTTCGTCGAAAAACAAGCTTGCAAAATCAGTAAATAAAATACATTTGAAGAACACTTAGACAATCATAAATTAAGGCGGATTATTTTTTCCCTACGGACATTTCAGTTCTACGTAGGTTGATACCGTCATGTCTATTCCCATTATTAATAATTGAAGTTATTTTATAAAAACCAACAACATAAAGCCTTATGAAAAAATTAAATTTACTTTTCTTAGTTTTTTGTAGCTGTTTCTCCCTAAGCTACGCACAATCTTCCGGTCAAATCCAAGGACATGCTATTGATCATGAAAACGAAGCCGTCCTTTATGGAAATGTCATTCTACACGCAGCACAAGATAGCAGCATCATTAAGTTAGAACTAACGGATGAAAACGGTAATTTCACCTTCCCAAATATCGCCCCGAATCGTTATTGGATTGAGCTTAGTTATATTGGCATGGATAATTACCGTTCCGAAATCTTTGAGCTTGCCGCCAATCAGAATTTGACGCTTCCTGAAATTAAAATGAAAAATGGTGGTACTGATTTAGCCGAAGTTGTCGTTACCGCACAGCGCCCTTTACTTGAAATCAAACCCAATAAAATGGTTTTCAACGTAGAAGGTAGTATCAATGCAGTGGGAAGTGATGCCCTTGAGTTATTAAAAAAATCGCCTGGTGTCGTCGTTGACAATAATGACAATATTACAATGCTAGGAAAAAGCGGCGTACAAGTTTACATCGACGGAAAACCTTCTCCGTTGAATGGAAATGACTTAGCCGCTTACCTCAAAACTTTACAGTCCGACCAAATTGACGCCATAGAAATCATTACCAATCCTTCTGCGAAATATGACGCGCAAGGAAGTGGTGGCATCATTAATATCCGCTTGAAAAAAGATAAGCGATTTGGAACGAATACAAGCGTCAATCTTGGTTATTCCGTTGGGGAAAAATCAAAATACAACGGTGGATTTAACAGTAATTATCGCAATAACAAATTCAATATTTTTGGAAATTATAGTTACAACCAAGGAGAAAATATCAACATCACCAATCTGGATCGAAAGCAATTTGGACTCGCCTTCCAAAATGAAAGTTATGGAGTAAGTGAGTGGAAAGAACACGGTGCAAAACTTGGGATAGATTATTCCCTAAATGATCAACATACCATTGGAATCTTAGCTAATGGTAATTTCTCTGACAGTCCTTCCTTAGACGTTAGTTATACGATGATCTCTAATGATCAAGCGCTTTCTTTAACCGATAGTACCCTCATTGCAAGCAACGATAGGATGACGCAACGTAATAATTACAACCTTAACTTTAATTACGCTTTTGATAATGGTAAAGGTATTAGTTGGAATGTTGACGCGGATTACGGGCAATACAATAACCATGGAGAAGATATTTTATTAAATACCTATTCGAAGAATATCGAGGTGCTAACTAATCGGGATTTCTACACGGTGACGCCCGTCGACATTAAAATTATGACCTTTAAAGTAGACACAGAATATCCGCTAGGAAAAGGAGTCTTGGGGGCTGGGATAAAGTCCTCTTACGTAAAAACAGATAACACCTTTGATTTTTATGATCTGAATTTTCCCGATAAGTTTAGAACCACATACGTCAGAGGGGAAATTGACGACATTAAAACCTTAAATGAAGATCGAAGCAATCAGTTTGTCTATACCGAAAATGTCAATGCTGCTTACGCCAACTATAACCAACAGTTTGACAAGCTAGGAGTACAAGTTGGGCTGCGGGTAGAACAAACCAACTCGGAGGGAGAATTGACTAGTTTTAAAACCACAAGTAATCGTACCGTAAAAAGAGATACGATTGATTTCTTTCCTTCGGTGGGCTTAACGTATCAAGTAAACCCAAAGCATACTTTTCAATTGAACTACAGCCGAAGAATCAATCGACCTTCTTACCAAGATCTAAATCCATTTGAGATGCGCTTGGATGAGTTGACTTTTGAAAAAGGTAATCCTTGGTTAAGACCAGAATATAGCAACCAAATTCAGTTGACGCATAGTTTCAATTATATGCTAAATACTAGTTTTTCTTACAGTCAAACAACTAATTTAATTACCCGAGTTGTTGACAGTGACGATCGTTCAAATACAGCAAGTTTTATTTCTTGGCTGAATTTGGCGAAGCAACACAACTACTCTTTAAACATCAGTGGAGGCATTCCCATTACCAAATGGTGGAACAGTTATACCAGTTTGACCGGCTACCAAACGCATAATATTGCAGACTACGGAAGTGGCAGAACGATCGACCTTAGAGTTGCTTCCTTTAATGTGTATAGTCAGCACACCTTCCAACTCGGGAAAAAATTATCATTCGAAGCTTCCGGTTGGTACAACTCTCCATCCGTTTGGGGAGGTACCTTCACCATGGAACAGATGTGGAGTGTAGATGCAGGCCTACAAATGAGAATTTTGCAAGGTCGTGGCAATATCAAACTTTCGGTGAGTGATATTTTTAAAACCAATGAATGGTCTGGAATTAGCCGTTTTGGAGAAGTCGTTATGGATGCTAGTGGTGGTTGGGACAGTCGTCGATTTCGAGTAAACTTCAGCTATAACTTTGGTAACAATAACGTAAAAAGTAGAAATCGAAAGACAGGACTAGAAGCAGAATCCCAAAGAATCAAATCGGAGTAACTTCCGGATGATGACTGAAAAGGTTTGTTGGTGATCCTTTTCCTAAATGTGTTTATTAATTTACCATTTTGCCTTCCAGTGTGCGCTGGAAGGCTTTTTTTGTAGAAAATAGTATACTAAAATCTCAGGTTGACCAATTCCAAAGCGCAAAAGCAGTTTTTAGGACTGCCTAAAAAATATTACTAAACTACTAATCAATGCATATTTTAGTCGAATCCATTCTCCCGTAACCTAACCCGTGAATAAACAACTAAAAACCAACCTATTACCTAACAAAAAACAACAATTAGTTAGACCTAAGTAACTAATTTTCGTAAGGAAATACCTAATTCAAAATCCTAATAAATACCTAACGTTCGGTATTCAGCTAGAGGCTAAATCGCGGTATATTTGCAATCGAATTATTATTTAGACTAAATCTAGATACAGTATAAATTAAACGTTTACACCTCAAATTTCATCAAAAAAATCATGTTAAAATTATCTTTCCATTCTACCTTACTATGCCTCGCAGGATTCCTGTTGTTTTTATCTTCTTGCAAAAAAGATGATGATTCTGTAACGCCTGTTGTGGATGACAAATACGAAATTCCTACGAAGTACTCCACTTTTGACAATGTAAGCTATGGTGGACAAACACAGCGTTTATCCATGTTTTTAGAGCTTAAGAGTTACATGAAAACGGCAAATACTCCGAATACGAATTTAGATGCAACGCGATTAAAGGCGATGTATGCCAACGATGCAGCATCCGCACAATGGGCGGGCACTTACGAGGATTCTAAACAATTAAAAAGTAAGACCTTCAGTACCGAGCAAGAGAAATTTGATGTCTTATTTGACAAAATAGCGATTGCTAGTCAATCTACCGTTCCTGGTACAACTAATCAGGCAGGAGTAATCAATAGCAATGATGGTCAGAAGAAATATCTAATAGCAGCGAATGGGTTGGATTATGCCCAAATCATTGAGAAAAGCTTAATGGGCGCTTGCATTTATTACCAAGCCACTGGCGTTTACATGGAAAGTGGTAAGATGGACGTGGACAACGAAACCATTACTCCGGGTGAAGGTACGGATATGGAACACCACTGGGATGAAGCTTTTGGTTACTTAGGCGTGTCCCAAGATTTCCCAACCAACAAAGATGGTTTGGTATTCTGGGGAAGCTACACAAACCAAAGAGATAATCTCCTAGGAAGCAACCAAAAACTAATGGACGGTTTCTTGAAAGGTAGAGCTGCAATTACCAATAAAGACCTTACGACTAGAGATGAAGCCATCGACGAACTTCGTCCGGAGTGGGAATTAGTATCTGTTGGTTCTGCTTTGCATTACTTAAATGTCGGTATCAACCAATTTGATGATATTGCAATCCGTAACCACGGACTTTCGGAAGGAATCGGCTTTATCTATAGCTTAAAATTCAACCCTGCAAAAACGATTACGACAGCGCAGATTGACGAATTATTAGTCTTGGTAGCTGGTGCTAGCAATTTTGATGATATGAATCTTTATACGGTAGACACTGCTAAGCTAGCAGAAGCGAGAGATCAATTAGCGGCTTACTTTAACCTCACCGACAAAAAAGGAGACTTTTAAAATATTTTAGTGTTTTAATATTTCAACTATTCCAATCATTATCGTTTGATCAGACCACTAGGTTTGGTCGAACGATTGATTTAAATAAGCAATCATGAAAATATTTAGTAAATCAGTTTTTGTAGCCCTTGCCATCCTAAGTTTAAGCCTCACCGCTTGTAAAGATAGCGACGATACGATCAACAGTAATCCTTGCAGCGTTAGCTTCGACCAAAAGGCGATGTTTGCTAATTTGGCGGATAATATTATTATCCCAAGCTATTTAGATCTCAAGACTAAAGTCGAGGCTTTAACTAATGAAATGGACGTTTTTTTAGCGGAACCAAACGCAACGAACCTTACTACCTTAAGAGCTACTTGGCTAACTGCTTACCTAAGCTGGCAAGCTTGTGCATATTACGAGTTTGGTCCTGCCGAAAATATCTTTTTACGGAATAGCCTCAATAACTTCCCCGTCAACCAAAGTGGCGTCGAGCAAAATATTATAGCTGGCACTTATGATTTTGACAAGCCGGATAATTACGACAAAGGTTTTCCTGCCTTAGACTATTTACTATTTGGCTTAGCCGAAAACGATGCGGATCTACTCAACAAGTATACAAATGATACGGATGCCGCTAAGTACAAAACCTATGCGCAAGCCTTAGTTGTCGATATGAAAACGAAAGTAGAACAAACCTACACGAGTTGGACCACGGACTACCGAGACCAATTTGTCAGTAATACCGGTACTGCGGCTGGTACATCCTTGAGTTTAGTTATCAATAATCTCAACCAGAACTACGAATTTATTAAAAGAGAAAAATTAGGTACGCCCGTCGGAATCGTTTTTGATATTCCTAATCCTACAACGGTAGAAGCTTACTACAGTGGAAACGCCATAAAGTTGGCTACCGCTGCACTCGAAGCCGCTCGCAATTTATACTTAGGTGGAACAGGCTTAGGCTTAGATGACAATTTGAATGCTGCCGATGCACGTAAAGGAAGCGAAACCTTAGATGCGGTCATTCAAGCACGTTTTACCGAAGCCATTGCTGCGGTAAAAGAACTCAATGATCCTTTGGACCAAGAAATCCAGAATGATCGTGCTTCCGTTGTCAATGCATACAACCAAGTCACCAAGCAAGTTGTTCCTCTCAAAACGGATATGCCTTCTGCCTTGTGTGTCTCGATTACTTACATTGATAATCCTAGCGACAGCGATTAATCAGTGGGAGAGTTTTGGCAAAAAATAAAAGCGCGCTGGATTACAAATCCAATTAATATTGCTCCTTTGATCAGTTTTCGCATCCTTTTCGGTGGGTTAATGATGATTGGGGCAATTCGATTTATAGCCAACGGCTGGATCGAAAAGTTGTACGTTACCCCAAAGTTTTTTTTCAAATTTTATGGCTTTGAATGGGTACAAGTTTTGGAGGAGTCGAGTATGTACCTTTTGCTTTATACGATCATCATTAGCGCCGGTATGTTGATGCTTGGCTTTTTATACCGACTAGCAAGCCTTGTTTTTTTTTTG
>JBGCFY010000290.1:0-4004 GCA_045110315.1 Saprospiraceae bacterium | reverse complement strand
TAGGCATACTAAACTGATTTTAAAAATAATATTTTTTAGCAATGTTGTTTTCATTTTAAAAAATTTAGATCTAGTGATTGTTATAAATAATTTCTACCGCGTTCTTATTTCAATAGCTCCTCTTTTAATTGTACGATTATTCGATCGACCTTTCCACTTCTTTCAAAAATATGTTGACTCGAAGCATGGTCTAAAGTCAAGGCATCAAAGGAAATATTTTCATCCTCCCCAAAGACAACCGTTACACCGTTTGCTGCTCCAATTACATAAATTACTGGAATTTGGCAAAAGCTAAAACAAAGAGAATTTTCTGCTAACTGAATTTCTTTCGAGGCTCCAGCTACCGTTGAGTATTTAAAGCTTTGCGGCGCTTTCAAAAATTCATCTCGTCGCAACATACAAGGATTAAATAGCATTTTACCGTCTTTGATAAATACGCCTAACTCACCGTATCGACTTAAGATATCTTCCTTCACCTGTCCCGTCATGCCCGGCTGTTGTGCTCCTTTGCCAGCAGGTGTATGAGAGTAAGGATCGGTGGGGAATGCACCGTACAAAGAAGGAGATTTGTGCACGCCAATGCCTTCGTTAATTTCGTAGTAATGTTCCAACAATCCTCCGATGATGCTTGCCGATTCTTGATTGGCAATTGCCTTAAGACAACATTCCTGCACCGCTAATTGCAGCTTTGAAACCATGTGCCAGTAGATCGACCCTAAGCCTTCGTAACCGTAAAAAGTACCAGATCTTCCCGTGAATTCTTTGTGGTTAAAAACGTCCTCAAAGACTTGTAGTACTTGTTCTTTTTCTTCGTTGACCAACTCACCGTAAAGCGCAGGCGATAGCTTATCGAGCGCGACACTTAAGTCTTTAGCGTTTTTAAAATTACCGTTAAAGTGATAGTTGTTTTTTATATCTTTTTCGAGGATACTCAGCGCCTTATTTTGGAGCAATTGCGTTAGTAGTTTTGAATCCGTAACTGCTTGTGCCGGGATTTTATTTTTATCCATAAAGCCAGGTAATTCCTTATTCGGGTAAAGCAGGTAACTGTATTGATCCTTACGGAACAATTTGCTTTGCTTTAATCCATTAAGTACTTCCAAGCAAGCTTCCGCACTTAAAAATCCAGAACTAAGTACAGCTACTTGCCCTTCCAACATTTCGTTTAATCGGGAGATGGAAATCTCTTTTCGATCATCAGAAACGGAAAGTAAGTTGTAAGCGTGGTACAAATGATCGGTTCGTTGATTGGCTTGAATGGTATGTTCTGTATATTCGATGCTCAAGTCGATAAATTCGCGCAAAGCTTTTAGCGACAAATCCTTTTTTTGACCAGAGAAAGTGGATGAAGCGTAAATCTGATTCCGGAATTCACTCCCAGCCTCCCCTAGCGCAGTAACGATATGACTTCGATCTGCATCACTGATCGCTCCTTGCAACAAGGATTTTTTACCTACTAAAACCTGCTGTACTTTTTCATAAAAAGTAATCAACTCTTCGGAGACTTTTACATTTCCCTGATCCGAAGCGGCTAATATTTTACTAAAGAAAACGAGGAATCGACGAGTGTAATAAAGCGTCACCATAGAAACACCGTCGCCTACTAATGCGTTATTAGCATCATTCCATTCCGGGCGTTGGGTATTCATCCAAATGCCACCTTCGGGAATAAAGTTAGACAGTTTAGAAAGTAACGTCGCCATTATTTTTTCAATAAAGCTAACGCGATGAATGTCTCCCATTTTATTTTTCAACAACGCACCGTCTGCCCCAATCGCTTGTTTTGCTTTGCGAATTTCGAGATCCAATTCCTCGTTAAATTCAATGGTATCTTTAGGGTTGGAAAGTATCGCGTCGAAAGACTTTATTTTGTAAGGGACATTGGCATAAACAAAAACATCCTGATCAAAATAGGCTTGCAACGCCGTGGAAGAATAGGCATCAAAAAACTCAAGAAATTTTAACAAATAAATAATTTGGTGATCGCCCCAATAACCGATATAAGACCAGGGATTATCTGGCTCAATCGTTTCCCAATCAAAACCGCTTTTGGTAACTCGATATGGATTGTAGCCTTCAAAGGTAGAAGCATTCAAAAACTTGCAGACCATACTTTCGATAAAGGCAGGATAGGCCTGTACCAAAGCTTCCCAGTTCTGGAAGATATCTCGCCAATTCCCTTCATAATCTAAGATTTTTGATCCGTCGATTTCACTCCTTGTATTGATAGAAAACTGATTCCAAGGTCGGCTAGGATCACCGTGTCTACGACTAAAACAAAGGGGTAAATATTCCATCGCCAAACGCAGCAAATCTGCATCCTCAACTTGAACACAATGTCTTCTGAGTTCAAACAAAGAAAATTGCGCGGGAAGTGCTGCGATAAAAGCAGTATTGCTATGATAAACTTTTTGATTTGCCCCAGCTAAATACTTCTCAAAATCCCACTTTTCAATTTGATAGTTATCATTAAAAATTCCACCTCTCATAATATTAAAGAGCGTATTGGAAAAGTGTCGAACATCTCGATCTTGATCCGCGGTAGTTTGCAGTCCGTCGGAAGCTCCTACCAATTCAATCAGTTGCTGTGTCCCCGACTTGATATCCTGATTGACCTGCGCCAATAAATCTTTAGAATTTTTAATGTTCTCTGACAAGGCTACGATTGCCGCGTGATTCTGATCGACATCCGCAGCAATTAACCAAGCCTTATTTCCTTGAATGGCTAACTCAATGGTTTCACTAACGAAGTAAGCGCCTTTCTCCGCCTTTACATCCAATTCTTCTTCAATGCTATGAATGCGTCTAAAGGTTTTTAATTGGCTGGAAGATAATAAATAAGTGGGCTGCTCCAATCCTAGGCTCCAAGCTACGGTTGCTTTCAAAGATTCACTCGGTTCGGCTTTATCTACAATCAATGCGCTGAGTGCAAAAATTCCAATCCCCGATTCCTTTAAGAGTTCACTTCTTTTATACGCATCTACTAAGTTACTCGTTTTGTTTTGCAGATCGCTTCCAACGCCAGAAGGAATAATATTTTGAATACCATCCAACAAGGTTAGTTTCCGTGCAAGTTCTCCACTATTGATGAGTTCTGATTTTTTAATAAAACCAAACGCTTCGCTGGAATTCCATTGATAGCGATAGGTTAAACCTAAATCGTGGTTAAGTTCTTCAAACATAACCTTGTTCCCATAAATGTTCTTATAAAGATTTCGGCTGACCTGATAAACACCTTCTTGCCGAATGGAAAAAGGTTCCCACAAAGCTGTTGATCCGTCTGGATTTTCGACTACGAAGATTGACTTGCTGCCAGTTATTTCTGCCAGTTCCGTAATTTTATCATCGGTGTAATAAGGAAACAAAGCATGATTTGCATTCTGTCTTCCCGCCGATAAGCCACCGTTGCTAGAAATAAACATCCAGTGATTGGAATCACTGACAATGCTCATAAAAAAGGGTCGTAGCTCATCAACATTTGTTATTTTATAAAAGGATTCACCTTCCACGTTGAGTTGTTGTATCTCAGCCTGTTTAATCGTAGGTTTAATTCTCATTTTGGTTCTTTCAGCTATACGCTAAGTAAGCACCAAGGACTTGGCACTTACAGTTAATTTACTTAAACAATTGCATTAGAAAAAAGGGTGATTATTCCGACAAGCTATAGACTCTAACGTAGTCTACGAGCATCGTCTGTGGAAAAACAGTATTCTCATTTGGAGAACCTACAAAATCACCTCCTACGGCAAGGTTTAAAATAATATAAAAAGGATGATCAAATACCCAAGCGCCATCTACATCTGCTGGTGTTATTTGATTATACAAAACGTCATCTACATAATAATTGATGTATTCAGGTCCCCATTCGATTCCAAATACGTGGAAATCCGCATCGAATCTATCATTGGTCAATTCGTAAAGTTTTCCTTCTGATTCTGCTCCGGAATATCCCGGTCCGTGAACACTGCCCAACATCACGGTTGGATTTTGACCTCGATATTCCA
>JBGCFY010000289.1:0-17757 GCA_045110315.1 Saprospiraceae bacterium | reverse complement strand
AATAAGATGGCAGCAGGATTTTCGGCACAAGCGGAGCATTTGCTGATCCTCTTTTTTTTGGCTGCTTTATGTATTTTACAACAAGCACTACAACGCAAACAATCGTGGCTTTGGATACTCGGAGCAGCTTTACTTGCTTGGACCGTACTCATTAAGCAAAATGGAATTTTTTTCGTTGGTTTAGGCATGACCTACGTGTGGAGTCAGCTTTACCTACGTGGAGATTTTTCGTTGAAGTCTTTTTTACAAAAAATGGGATTGATGTTTTGCGGTGCCTTAATTCCGGTTTTATTGATTGGTCTACAATTGTATCGTCAAGAAGCACTGTCAGAAATGTTTTTTTGGATCATAGAATATCCACGCAACTACATTGGACAATACCACTGGGAAACAGGTTGGCGAAGATTTCTAAAAAACTTTCATCGTATCAGCGCTGGCTACGAGGTCTTTTGGTATTTAGCGGCAAGCGCTCTTTTAGTGGTACTTTTTACAAAAAAGACAAAACTTCCAACCGTTTGGCTTTACCTTCTTCCTTTTTTCTCTCTTTTGGCAATCGTCCCTGGATTTAGGTTTTATGGACATTATTTCTTATTGCTCTTTCCTAGCTTAGCCATACTTGTTGGATTAGCTTGCTATCTAAGTCGATATTACGTACCGCAACGCCTTTATCCTGCATTACCTTTGACCGTGATTGCGATCTTGGTGACGTATAGCCTGTATCAACAACGAAGTTATTATTTTGAATTGAGCACGACGGAATTATTGCGATCCGTTTATCAAACTAATCCATTTCAAGAAACTAAACTCATCAGCGATTATTTGGAACAACATAGTGAAGTCGGAGATCAGGTTGCCGTGTGGGGATCGGAACCACAAATCAATTTTTACACCAATCGAAAAGCAGCTAGTCGGCATAATTTCTTATTATTTTTAATGGGGAATACAGCACAGACGGCGATTTGGCAACGAGAGTTGATTGAAGAAACTAATGCTGCGAGTCCCCGCTACATTGTTGATGTACGTCACCCATACTCTGGTGCGATCAACGAAAAAACTTTACCGATTTTTCATCCTTGGCGAGTAAATTATTTAGAAGCGCATTACAAAAGAATTGGTCTAGTCGAGATTTTTAAAGACCAAGAGTCTCGTATTTACTGGGGAGAATCAGCTCGAGAACAAGCAATTACCAGTCCTTATCAGTTGATAGTATATGAACGTAAATGATAAAATTACTGGAAAAGAAACTAGTTTCCGATCGCTAATCTTACACCGCAACTTAGCCCGTAAGTGCTATACTTAAAACCACTAAGCACATAGATAGTTCCCCTAAATTTGAACCTTAATTTTCTAAGCGAGATCTTTCAGGTTACGAATAAAACCATTGACATCTCTTTCTTTCATCTGCTTTTGTAATTGAATGGCACTATTTTTTTGATCGAATGCACCGACGACAATTTTATAGACCGTTCGACCATCTAACTCATTGATGCTTACGATTACTTTTTCGTCGAACATCCGTTGCAATTTTTCTGCTTGGATCAAAACATTGCCATATTCTGCGAAAGCTCCAATTTGTACCCCATAACCGATTGATGCTTGTCGAACTACGCTGAAATGAAAGATCCCTCTCCCCTTTGCCAAAGTATTTTCAACTTCAGGGTTTTCGCCGGCATTTCCTAAATCTTTTCTGCGAATAGCTTCTGCAACCGCTTTATCTGCATTAATTCTACCGTGACCATATTTAGTGGAATGACCGTTAAAATACGCTGCGGGCGAACCAATCTTATCGGCTGTTTTTTCTAAAATATCTTTAACTTCGACTGCGGTTAATTCAGGATTTACCGATAGAATTAAAGCACAAACACCAGCAGCTAATGGGCAAGCACTTGACGTACCTCCAAAATGTTTGTATTTCCCCGGCTCACCTCTTTGTTGACCATCTCGCCAATATCGGAACGTTCCCTCTTCCCAGCTCACGCCATTATCCCACCAAGCTCTTGCTGCCGTTATTGGCCAATCTCCGTTGGATGGAGCGCAAATGCTGACCTCTCTCCCCCGATTAGAATAATCGGCGTGTTCATCTTTACTCGTAGAAGCAGCCACCGCAATTACATCGGGATGTGCTGCGTAAAAACTAACGTAATCGAAATTATCGTTGCCTACTGCAAACAAAATAATACAACCTTTTCCGTTTCTACCATTGCGGGCAGCGTGTGCGATCGCTTCCTCTTTCATGGGACTCAAGGTAAAAGCAGGATCCGTGCTTCCCCAACTGCAACTGATAATATCAATATCTTCCCGTACACAATAATCAAACATTTCTTCCGTCGCGCGTAGGCTAAAAGAAGTTCCATTAATGGGGGTAAATTTGGCGTTGGGTGCTGCTCCTACGATTCCAGTCCCATTTGCTGCGGACAGTGCGACACTTGCACAAGGAGTACCATGCGTAAAGCGAGGATCACCTTGTTCGATATTATCCGTTTCGGTAATTAAATCGTAAGGTTTATGAACTTTATTTTTTAAATCTGGATGTGATAAATCAAAACCATTATCAATTACAGCGATACTAATATCTTCGGCGCCCATTGAACCTAAGCGATTCCAAGCATCTAAGACCTTCGCATCGGCGTGCTTCTTTAAAGTCCAATTGGCATCGACAACTTTCCCTTTATTTTCTAAATGCCATTGATGCGCTAATAAATCATCATTGGGACGATTGAAGTCATATTCTTCGAGTAGGGAATCCATATCTGGTTCTGCGTGTTGCACTAAGGAAATTTGTTGTAAGAAATGTGCAACTTTGAGGGGATTAGGAGAAGCTTTGGAGACTTTAGCGATTACTTTATAAGGACCTCTTCTTTCCACTAATACCAATGCGTATTCATCTAGGACTAGATTTTGTTCTTCGACGTTGGTCGTATTTTGAAAAATAATATAGATTTCTCCCGTTGGTATTAGTGGACGAGTGCTGCCTTCTGCGTAGTATACGTGAGTACCAACTTCAATCTCTGTTTTGGCCCGTACTTCATCTAATTTATCATCAATAGAAGTCAATCCTTTATCTAGAGCTACTACTTGGAAACCACCTAAGCTTTTAAAGACTTCTTCTTCTACGTAGTCGGTTGCTGCTAAGTTTTTAATGCTTTCAGATTTTAAGCCTACTAACTTACTACTTTTGGAAAGGAACAATTCCCCTTTACCAGCTTTGACATTCAGTTTGCTCATAATACTTACGGTTTAATGGTATGGATTAAACTATCTTTTATTCTTACTTTCGCAAGATAAAAAAAAGAATAGAAAGTTAGGGGAATCGTTTCAGTTGCTTGTTCTAAGTGCTAAAAAAGCAGCTCTTTTAAAATGGGTTTTAGCCCGCAACAATAAAGCACTTTGGAATAAGTAACAAGACAAATTAACTCACTTATTATATATTTTTTTAATAAAACTTGGATACTAGCACGAAACAGTATATATTTGTTCATATATTGATTTTTAATATTTATATTTTAGAACACTCTTTGTGCCATAAGTGTTCCTCTTCGAATCTAGAATGAAGGTCTGACCAAGACTTACGAAAAACGTGTTAATTTACAAGTTTGCTTTAAAAAGTTCGGTGATTGTCTAGGCAATATTTTTTTGATCTCATCAAGAAATTGTGTCCGCTAACTTTGCTACGCCTTTTAAGACAAGCTTAAACGCCTAGAACTAACCTACGTTAGTTCCAGATAAAATCTAAGTTTGATGATAACTCCCATGCATATCAAGTCTACCCGGTATTACCAAGCAGACCAGTTGACAGAGCAGGTCTATGCGATCATTGATTCGAGGATTCAATATTTAGAGTTCAGGGCATCCAAGTTCTACCAAACGTATACGGATAAGAATGAACGGTTGACAAATCCCTCTGCTAAGTCCAATCTTATTTTCAATCAATTTGAGCAATTATTATCGGGCATTAATCAACTTAGCAAATCTTTAAAATTGCTATCCTTATTGAGGACTAAATTAATCAAAGATAACGCTAGGACGATACTATATCTCCTTACCAATAATAAATATTTAAATCATACAGAAGAGAGTTTAAAAAGGATACTGATCAAAAAAAATAATCGCCAATTAGTTGGTCGTTAGTAGCGGTATATTCCTTCCTATTCACACTATAATCACAACACTATCATGATAAAGTTTTGCAGTTGCTTGTAATACTTTATCATCAAAATTGAGGAAAAAATGAAACGAAACGATTCGGTTCGACGCCCGACCGTTCCTGCTTTGGATGATGTGCATCATACAAATGCAGAACTTCCCATCAGTAATCATCACGGCTTGTGTTATATAATTGATCCAACAGGAATGATCAAGTCTATTGATAATGTTTACAAACAAACTCGTATAAATTTCTCTAGCAACAAATCTTTCTTTAGCTATTTGGACGAAGAATCTCAAACGGCAGCAAAGAAAGTCATTGACTTGGTTTTTGCTGGAATGCCTACGAATAGTTTTTCTGCTCATGCTAGGAAGGGCGATGGCAGTTCACAATATCTATCAATTATTGTGAGTCCATTAATTTATAATGATGACATTAAGATGGTATCGCTCATTTGCCACGAAATCGAATTCCCGAAAAATTTGTCGGTGGATAATTTAATCGCCTCCGAAGAAGCAGCCAACGAGCGAGAGCTTTCCTCTCTTGATTTAAAGCGAGAGAACGAAGAACTCAAAAGAGTCAATCAATTTTTAGATAATTTTGTTACGGGTGCGGCACACGATTTACGATCGCCACTCGTCGTCTTAAAAACTTTTCCTGATCTCATTCGTAGATTTACCGATGTAAAAAGAAGGCACAAAGCGCTGGATACGATGAAAGAGGCAACGATTAAGATGGAGCATATTTTGGACTGCATGATGCAATTCGTGGAGGCACAAAAAAACGAAGCCCAACAAAGGGAAGAACTTTATTTTTCGGAAATGTTTGATACTGCTTTTGGTCGATTGTGTTTTGAATTAGAAGGCATCAATCCTATTTTTTTTTTTTTTTTTTAACAAGCCCCTAAAGTTTCTTATTTCCGGGTACAACTCAATAGTATTATTTACAATTTGATTAGCAATGCGGTCAAATATCGGAGAAAGAATACGCCCATCAGGATTGAAATTACGACGAAGCAAGAAGGTGATTTTGTGCTTTTACAGATAAAAGATAATGGCATCGGAATGGACTTGGAACAATATGGTCATTTGTTATTTCAACCTTTCCAACGACTCAACAATAATTGTGAAGGCGTTGGCTTAGGTTTGAGTATGATCAAAAATAATTTAGAATTTCACGGTGGAAGGATTAAGGTAGAAAGTAGAGAAGCAGAAGGATCAACTTTTACCGTTTATTTAAATCCCAACTAAGTCTATGAAGTTGTTTTAAAATAAAAATAAGCTCCAAGCGCATTGCGCTGATTCCTAAAAACCAAACCAAAACCCATATTGAACAAAAGCTAATTTCCATAACACCCATAACATGTCACACTTTAAATTTCTTTTTCTTGATAGTGATCCCCAAATCAATTTCTTAACCAGCCAAATTATTGAAGTAAACGATCTTCCGATCGAAGCTTCTTTTCAGGAAAGTCCATTACTCGCATTAGAGTATTTAGCTCAATGCCAAGCGGAATATTTTCCAGATGTAATTTTGGTAAGTAGTACTTTGCGATTTATGACGGGACTCGAGTTTGTGGATAGGTATATCCAACAGCTTTCCTTGATATATCCTAATACACGGATTTACATTACTTCGAGCTATTGCTCTCCCTTAGCGATACATAGCATTGAACTTTCGCCAAAGGTTGAAGGCTTTATTCCTCAGCCTTTCTCTAAAAAAGTTTTTTTGGAGAAAATTGTGCCTAATATTGGTTTATTAGTCTAACAATCCAATACCAATAATGAAAGTTGTTTTAAAGACGAATGATAATCAGCCAATTTTAAACTTCTTCTAAGTCTTTCCCTTGATCCGTTTGATCAAAATAAGAGATACTAAAAAGTCCTAGAAAGGTAATGAGACCATTGAGGATAAGTAATTCAAAACCGAATTTATAGCCAAAAAACAAGGTTTCTGAGTAGTAACTCAACAAAAAGGTTAACATGGGAGATAAGATGCAAACCCAAGGGACATATTGATCTAAAACTTTATGCTTCATCAAAAACCCGAAGCTGTATAAACCAAGTAAAGGACCATAAGTATAACCTGCCACTGTAAAGATTTGATCAATAACGGCTCGATCATTGACCAACCAAAATGCAAAAATAATAACGAAGAGGAGCAAGGAAAAACCAAGGTGTACGATGAATCTGGTTCGTTTTTGTTTGTCGGCTACTTCAGGGTCTTCTTTTTCTTTAAAGCCTAAAAAATCTACACAAAAAGAGGTTGTCAAGGCGGTTAGAGCTGAATCTGCACTCGAATAAGCCGCCGCAATTAAGCCCAGGATAAAGACGATTCCGATTGCTGGCGACAAGTGTTCAATGGCAATTGTTGGAAAGAGCAAGTCCGTTTGTGCGGGGATTTCGATGCCTGTTTCTCCGGCATAAATAAATAGTAGTGCCCCTAAAGTTAGAAATAATAGATTGGCAAAGACAAGAACAATACTGAACCAGAACATATTTTTTTGTGCATCGCCGAGCGTTTTACAACTCAGATTTTTCTGCATCATATCCTGATCCAATCCGGTCATTACAATCGCCATAGAAGCTCCTGCAAGGAAGAGTTTAAAGAAGTTTTTGGCGTCGCCCCAGCCACCTTCAAAGAAAAATATTTGCGAGTAAACACTTTCATCAACCGTAACCCAAAGATCTGAAACGGATAAATCTAGCTTTTGACTAATGGCGATAATTGTAAATATTACGGCGGTCAACATACAGAGCGTCTGTAAAGTATCCGTCCAAACAATCGTTTTTATGCCACCTCGATAGGTATAAATCCAAATCAGAACAATTGTCATTAATACCGTCAACCAGAAAGGAACCTGAAAACTATTCATGACAAATTCCTGTAAGACTAAGGCAACGATATACAATCGAAAAGAAGCACCGATTGCTCGCGAAAGCAAGAAAAAGCTAGCACCGGTTTTATAAGAAAAATCACCAAAGCGCGTATCTAAGTAGCTATAAATAGAAGTCAATTGGAGTCGATAGTACATCGGCATTAAAACGGTCGCAATTACCAAATATCCTAACAAATACCCCAACACCATTTGCATATAGGAAAATTGACTCTCAGCCACCCAACCGGGAACGGAAATAAAAGTAACGCCTGATAGCGAAGCGCCAATCATACCAAATGCCACTAAATACCAAGGAGATTGACGACCTGCCAAAAAGAAGTTGGCATTCCCCGAATCTTTACTGGTAAAGTAGGAAATGGTAACTAGTAGTAAAAAATAAGCTGCAACGATGCCCAAAATTAAAGTTGGGGTCAATTGTTCTAGCATAGTAAACCCGAATTATCGCTCTGTAATTGAATCAAATTGGTATCAGTTCTTCTCTTTATTTTAGTCTAGTACACTAACGTACATGGTAAACTAGGGTTAGGCTAATCAACCTTACTAAATCATTGACATTGTTTCGAAACTAAATCTATAAATAGGGTAAGGTGATAGGGCACGAATGTACAAATTGCAGCGCACTATTTAAATGCTTTCGCTAATTTATTTCTTTTTTTATAAGAAAACTTCTCTCAGTCTTTGATCTGAGTGCTTGCTAAATTGAGCTAACACAAGCTGATAAAGCACCAATATAAAAAAGAAGTTGCGGTTTCTTTTCAACAGTCTCCTGTACTCAAGACCTTCTTAGACAACGGTTTTAGGTGGTTTTCGCACCTCGATACTGATCAAAATCTAACATAGATTAATTGTATCTTAAGTGGTTCATTATTCCTGCAATTTACCCCCGTAACTCAAGTCTCCTGCGTCTCCTAACCCTGGTACGATAAAGGATCGCGCCGTCAATTCATCATCCATCGCTCCCATCCAAATAGAGGCTTTTGCGTTGAGTCGTTTGAGATAATTGAAGCCACTCGTAGAAGCAATTGCCGTAGCGACGTGTATTTCTTTAGGGGTTCCGTTTTCTAGTAATTTTTGTAAAGCCATGTGCATAGATGCTCCGGTTGCCAACATTGGATCGACCAAAATGAGCACGGCATCGTCTAGATTAGGACAAGAGATATATTCAATTTTTATTTCGAAAGTTCCACCTTTATGATGTTTGCGATAAGCGGAAATAAAAGCATTGTCTGCGTTGTCAAAGTAGTTTAAAAAGCCCTGATGAAAAGGCAAGCCTGCCCGTAGGATCGTTGCCAAAACGATACGTTCTTTTGGCAGTTGCATATTTGCAATCCCCATCGGCGTTTCGACGTCTTTTTTCTCGTACGTAAAAGTTTTGCTAATCTCGTACGCCATGATTTCTCCTAAACGCTCCATATTTCTACGGAATCGCATCCGATCTTGTTGAATCGTTACATCTCGTAATTCTGCCAAGTATTGATTGGCGATCGTATTCTTTTCACTGAGGATAAAAGCCATATTTATGATTTAGGTGATTTGATACGACTTTTAGTACGTAGTAATATAGAAATTATTTGAAGTCGCAGGAATCCAAAACTAGTAATTTATTTGAGACTTTCATAGGAATTTATTACGCTTTCGCTCGACGTAAAATTTCCTCGTATACGCTGCGCCAATTTTCCCATCCTTCGATTTCAGTTAAGGAGCTATTGTGCCAAAGGCTGACAAATACCCCATTCACCGCTTTAGTTTTGTCGATCAAGTCCTGTACTTGCCTCAAAGCAGCAGCAGGTTCTAGTTTTTGGTACCGTTTTAAAGTAACATCCATCACTTGAAAAGGGAAAATGCGCAAATTAGTGCTTGCTTCTTTCGATAAGTCGTACCACCAAAATGATTGTGCAATACTGGCTCTAAATCCAGTTTGTGCCGCGTAGCCCATCGTGTAATCTGCCGTTATTCCTTCGGCGATGAGTGCTTGATAACTTTCAGGAAACCGAAGTTTTAAAAAATGTTGTCGACTATTTTTCACGGGCTGTCCCGTAGCGGATTGTAGCCGTGCGATCTCTTTGCTAAGTTTTTGGGGCTCGTCGTGAGAAGCATAAGAAGGGTGAATCCCCGTACGATATTGCTTCGCCGTTGTATGGAGTAAATCCTGAAAAGCACGAGCCGTAATCTGGTTGGATTTATCAAATGGTCCATAATCTCCTAATAGGAAGAAATAATAAGGCGATAAACCTAGTTTTTGGTGTAATTCATTTAAATAGTCAAAAACAAAGTAAGGGTCGGTCACCATACCCAATTGTACTTTTATTCTTCGCTGCAATTGGGAAAGATTGAAATGCAACAAATCCCGTGCGTAGCCTGCAAGTTGCCGATAAATGCCTTTGTGACGGTATGACCAAGCAATATCAATGTCGTAACTAGGCAGAAATTGGTATTTGGGTTCTACAAAACTAAGCGTAGGATATTTTTCTGTCAAGGAAATTTTGAGCTTGGCTACCCAATGATTAATAAGCGGTTCGTCCAAAAACCCAGCACGGTAAGCCAAACTTTCCTTAGCGGGAAAACGATTGTGTGCATCGCTCGCAAAAGGAAGATACTCTTCGTAGCGGGTGACTAGATAAAAAATTAGCGACAATACATCAAAATTATAATCTGCCATAGGAAAATCACAGGCAAAAAAAGCAGGCAGGCCTTGAACTTGGTAAACTTCAATATGTTGAGTTTGGAGCTTTGTTTCAAGTAGGAGGTTTCCTTGAGGAAGAAAAAGCATTGTTCCCGCCATTACTTCCCTACTGTAATTCAGTTTGGGTAGTTCGCTAGCTAAAAAGTGGTTTTGATCCGTTGTAAGTATTAACGTTAGTCCTAACAATTCTTTAAAAACCAAATCGGTGACGTAGCGAATACGATTGGTAAGTAAAGGCGTATAGAGTAATAATTTCATATCGGTTCAAAATGTGTAGCCAAGATAAGGAAAACTATAGAGACCTTGTTTTAAAATAGCGCCTTCTGAAGTTAATCCTTCTGCAAATGGCAGTTTTGTAATCATCAATCGGTGATTTCTTGGATTCAGTTTTTTTAAACGTGAATATTTTCATACCTTGAGAAATAACAATAAAGTATTATATGAAGTTAAATACTTCAATGAAAATTGTTGCTGCTCGACCCCTATAAAAAATTTATACTATAAACAGAGAAGTTGTTTAAAAACTCCAATAATCTACGAGTGATTAAACGACCACAAAACTCCCTCTTTGACTATGGCAAAGAAAGACGACCAGACTATTCCTTCTTCGGAAATTTCTAATGGTGAAATCAGTACCATTCGAGACATTCTCATGGGGCACAAAATTTCTGAAAACGAAGTTCGCTTCGAAGCAATTGAAGCCCGCATCGAGCAGATGGAGCTTAGTTTTAATAATAAAGTGAAAGATTTAGAATCCAAATTTGAAGCTCATTATCAACGACTTAATACAGATAGTGAGCAACGATTTAACAATCTTGAAAAAACCTTCTCCGCTACTCAACAGCAGTTCCAAGAAAAAATCCATACTCTGCGACGACAAGAACGAGAAAATCTGAGTAATTTATTAGCTCAACTTAGCAAAAATCTGTTAGACGATTAAAATAAGTAAAGATTGCGCTAAGGAGTGATCCTTATGTTTACAGTAAAAACTCCAAAGTTTAGGCATTGCTCTTTAGCTAGGGGAACGACCTACAAATACCAAAAAAATCAATTAAGCCCAAGTACCAATACGGTGTATTATGGTACCAACATCAGTGATATTTGATCTACCCCGGAAGGGTTAGATCTCATTAATTCATTTATGAACCCAGCAGATAAAAAGCTTTCCGAAGAAGTATTGATGCAAAAATTGAAGGACATTCTTCTACGGGAAGATCGTGCGGAGTTAGAGCGATTGAGGCAAATTTTAGAACATCCAGATCAGTTATCTGCCAAGGTTACGCCCATCATAGAGGAACACATTGAGTTTTTAAAACAAAATTTTCCAGCAGAGTTTCACCAAGTGGTTGACGATATTTTTGAGAAAAAGCTCGCTGCTTCCCAAGAGGCGATTCTCAACGTCATTTACCCTACGATGGGTAAAATGATTAGTAAATATATTGCTCACCAATTCCAAGAATTAAAAGAAAAAATTGATCATCAAGTAACGAATACCTTCTCTATACAAGCGATCAAAGATCGTTTTAAAGCTAGCTTTTCTGGTGTTAAAAAAAGCGATATTATCCTCAGTAATATGGACAACTTAGTCATTGACGAAATTTATTTAATTCAGCGTCATTCGGGCCTTTTGTTAGCCAGTGCTTCTCGCGAAAAGAAGATGAATCAAGATGTCATTGCAGGTATGTTAACCGCTATCAAGGCTTTTGTGGAAGATGCATTCGAAAAGGAAGCGCAAGAACTCGATTTAATTCAGTATGATAGTTATAAGATTTTCATCCAAAATTTTCATGGATATTACATTGCGGTCGCTTTATCGGGAGCCATGTCCGCCTCTGATAAAAGAAAACTTTCAAATAGTCTGCTCGATTTTGCGGAAGGACAACTTAAAGGTTATAAATTAGCGACGGTAAACAAAGCTGAATATGACAGTATTTCGCAAAAACTAACGACCAACTTTATCGGTGTCTAAGCAACCATGTACGGAATTCGGCTTCGATCCTGTAAAGAGGGCTAAATGCAAAACATAAACACTGCGAGAGATTGCTGCTACTGCTTCATGAAGTAGTCCGTAATTTTTCAAAGAGCAAATATATTTTACCCAACACAAAATAAAACATACTTAGTGATATTTCAACCTGTTTTGAATATCGCGGCATAGCGCTTGTACCTACTTTCTTGCTTCCCAAGGTAAGATTTGTAAATGAGCGTTTGAACACAAAACTAAATTTTATGATTAGCAAAAAAGTAATTCTTACTGGAAGCTTTGGCGTGGGAAAAACTTCTTTATTCAACAAGTTTATCTTTTCCAAATTCAGTGAAAAGTACCTCTCTACGATCGGCGTTACGGTCAACAAAAAAGTACTCCACATTAATGGCGTTGACCTCAGTATCATGCTTTGGGATATTGCGGGAGAGGTAACCCAAGATAAAATACCCGTTTCTTATTTTCTAAACACCGATGCGGTACTCTACGTTTTCGATGTCACTCGACCATTGACCTACAAGGACACCTTGATTAATCTTGAATTCATTAAAGCTGTTTATAAAGGGGAAATTCTTAAAATTGTAGCCAATAAAGCAGATTTACGCTCCGAAGAAGAGTTGGCGGTCATCAAAGAACAGGTTCCTGTTCCTTGGGATATCCTGACGAGTGCTAAAACGGGATTTCAAGTAGAAGAATTATTTGAAACCATTGGGATAGAACTGCTGGCAGAATAATAAAACCCCATTGCTCACTTGAGTTAAGAGATTTAGCCTACTGAGTAGACTATAAGCTAAATTATCGGTCAATTTCACTTAATTCAGTTGATCGTTCAAACGATCAATAGTCTCCCTATTGTCTAAATTTCAGAACTTTCGTAATATTCCTTCTTAGAAGGTATCAAATTCGCCATTTCTACGTTAATTTTAGTATATTGATGAACAACTGTCCAGCTTTTTATGTCCTTACTTTGGCTAAATTTGGTTTATTTTAATCATTTTGGCTTGCTTACTATGAGATAAATTGTCCTGAATAGTTTCATTTGAAAAAAATATGCGAATGAAGAAAATATTGATCCTATTGCTAGCTTGGGGCTTTTTTATGCCTTGGGGCTCGACGCAAAGTACGCTTCAACCTAGGCAACTTGATAGTGATGACAAAGGAATCATCTATGATAAGGAACTTACCTTTGATGCAAGATTTCATACCAATGGTTTGGCTTTTGCGGTTAATTATGGTAGAATAAAGACCTATTATCTGACGAAGTACTATCATTTTGAATTAGGAAGAATTAGTCATCCAAAAGAATTTAAGCAGAGTTATGACATTCCCAATATCAATAGTCCGGGAAACTCTCGATCTTTTATTTTTGGAAAACAAAATGACTTCTTCGTCTTGAGAGCAGGCTACGGCATCAAACGCTATTATTCAGAAAAAGCAAAAAAGCGAGGTTTAGCCGTCGGTATGACCTACGAATTTGGGCCATCTTTAGGCATTCTTAAGCCCTATTATTTAGAATTTAATCGTGTACAGGATAATACCAATAATCCAATTATCGTCTCAGAGCGGTATACGCCTGAGACCGAAGCTAGCTTTCTCAATGTCAATACGATTCACGGAGCGGCTCCTTTTACGAAAGGCTTAGGAGAAATATCGGTTATTCCCGGTATCCACGCTAAAATCGCCGCCCATTTTGATTGGGGCGCCTTCGATGAGTTTGTCAAAGCGATCGAAGCAGGCATTATGATTGACGTTTATCCTAAGAAAGTTCCGATTATGGTAAGTGAGGAAAATCGTCCTTTTTTCGTCAATCTTTACTTATCTTTGCAACTAGGAAAACGCTGGTAAAATCTTGATATTCCTCCAACTCAGCAGCGAGGAATGATACTAGCTAATTAATTTACTTTTACTTTTGGAAAATAGACATGTTAGAATTACCTATAGTTGATCAAAAAGCGCCACGCCGCCGAAAGCCAGACTGGCTGAGAGTAAAACTACCTACGGGAGAAAACTTCAAAAAGGTGAGAGCACTCGTTGATCAATACGAACTCAACACCATTTGCCAAAGTGGTCATTGTCCCAATATGGGAGAATGCTGGGGTGCCGGTACAGCAACCTTTATGATTTTGGGAAATACTTGCACTCGATCTTGCTCCTTTTGTGCGGTCAAAACAGGTCGTCCCGGCGAATATGACGAAGACGAACCTCGTCGAGTAGCCGAAGCGATTCAGTTGATGCAAGTCAAACACGCTGTATTAACTTCCGTCAATCGGGACGAACGTAAGGATCGAGGGGCTGAGATTTGGTACGAAACGGTGCGCTTGATTAAAGAAAATTCTCCAACCACGACCATCGAAACCTTAATTCCAGATGTCCGCGCCACTTGGTGGGCATTAGAACGCATGATTAGTCCGGGACAAGAAGTTGTTTCTCACAACATGGAAACCGTTGAACGATTGTATCGTAAAGTTCGACCACAAGCGAAGTATGCTCGTAGTTTAGAACAAATCCAACGCACCAAGGATTTTGGGAAACGAACGAAGTCGGGTATTATGGTTGGTTTAGGAGAGACACAAGAAGAAGTCTTTAAAATTATGGACGACTTAGTGGCACATGGCTGCGATGTATTGACGATTGGTCAGTATTTGCAACCTACCAAAATGCACTTAGCAGTAGCTGAATATGTTCATCCAGATATATTTGCTAAATATAAAGAAGTAGGAATGGAAAAAGGATTCGCCTTCGTAGAAAGTGGTCCGTTAGTACGATCTTCTTACCACGCCGAAAGACATTTGTAGGGATAAACTGATTTTTTTGATTAAAGGAATCGCCCCGTAGTATATAAATGATAAATCGCTTCTTGAGAACTAGTTTCCCAAGAAGCGATTTGCATTTTAGCGATTTTGAATCTAATGAAAATGAACATTTTCTACCTAGAAACCTGCTGCTTTTTTAATTTTATGATAAATACTCGTATTCTCGTAAATTCCACCAAATAATTCTGCTCCTGGACCGTAAGCAAATACAGGAATCATTGTTCCTGTATGATAATCCGTCGTAAACGCCGTTACTAAACTATCCATGGTAGAACCTGAATTAATTGAATATCCTCCCGTTTCGTGATCTGCGGTAACAATGACTAGCGTTTCTTTATCGCGCTGTGCAAATTTTAGAACTTCCCCAATGCTACGATCGAAGTCATGCATTTCCGTAATGATATAATTGGAATTATTTGCGTGACCGCCCCAGTCAATCTGAGATCCTTCGATCATCAGAAAAAAGCCATTTTCCGCTGCTGATTTTTCTTTCAAAAACTCTACGGCTAATTTAGAGGCTCCAGGCAAATAGTTTCTTCCATTGGCTACTGGTAGAGGATCTCCATCCGAGGTAAAGTAAACGAAGTTTTGCTCCGCAGAAACAGACAACTTGAAGAAATCTTCTTTGAAATAATCTGAGACGACGTAGCCTTTTTGCGCGAGCTCTTGGTATAAATTACGATCGTCAGAATCCCGCCGATCAAAGTATTTTTTTCCACCTCCAATAAATAAATCTATCTCTGTTTTGAGAAAATCCGCTGCAATCGCTTCGTACATTTTTCGACTAGCAACGTGAGCGATAAACGAAGCTGGCGTGGCGTGTACAATGGTAGAAGTTGAAACAAGTCCCGTAGCTAAACCTTTTTCTTCCGCTTCTTCGAGCAAAGTTTTTTGAGGAATGGTATCTGCGTCAACACCAATGGCTCCATTATAAGTTTTGACACCACAAGCAAAAGCCGTTGCTCCAGCGGCAGAATCTGTAATCAGATTATTACTTGCATAAGATTTATGCAAACCAATTACCTTGAAATGTTCTAAATTCAATTTATTTTGGTTGCGATACATTCCGGCCGTAATTTGAGTTAAGCCCATTCCATCCCCGATCATGAGAATAATATTTTTAGGCTTTTTGAAACTGACGGGATTTTCTGCTAAATCAACCGCTTCGTATAAAATTCCCGAAGATCCTCCCAACGCAGGATCAATCTTCAGTGCAGGATTGCAACTCAGCACAAAAGTACTGATCAAGACGAGGAAAAGTATTTGTTTATTTTTCATGATCAAGTTAGGTTTTCAAACGACAATTCCCACAAAGTAGGGCTTATCTATCACATACAGCAAGATTTAAATATTGAAGTTGTTTAAAAACTTCAAAAATGTTTACGATTTGGTCCTTTCAGCTATATTTTAACTTTGAAGTTGTTTTAAAGCTTCCATAAAAGCACTGTTGCTACTAGCTTCGGTGCAATTTTTTCTTGGACTTACCTCAGCAATAAAAACCGTTTCCCCGGGAGTACCTTCAGCTTAGCTTTAAATTCAAGACTAAGTAAAATACCCGCTAGTTGGCTTGCACTCATTTTAGCTCCAAATAGCAATTGATCAATCGTTATTTCTTCTTGCGTGCCCATCAAATTCAAGATGCTTTGTTCCGCAGCGGATAGTTCAACGAAGAGTTTTTGCTGTTGGGCTTGAGCTTGCGCAGCACGATCCCAACGCATGATATAAGCGATATCTTCCGCACTTTCTAATAAGGCTGCTTTGTGGCATTTGATCGCGTGGTTGCAGCCCACTGCGTATTTATCGCCTAGTCTTCCGGGCACTGCAAAGACATCTTTTTGATAGGAATTTGCAATTTCTACCGTAATCATCGAGCCTCCTTTTCGTGCCGTTTCGACGACAATCAGTGCATCACACAAACCAGCAATAATTCGATTGCGCATCGGGAAATGTTCCCGGTCCGGTTGAGTGCCAATACCATATTCTGTCAATAAGCCACCTTGTGTCGTCATTTCTTTAGCTACTTTCCGATGTTGCGCAGGATAAATGCGATCTAATCCGTGCCCTAAAACACCAATAGTATCAATCCCTAATGCTAAGCTTTCTTTATGTGCCGCAACGTCGATTCCATAAGCTAATCCGCTGACAATTACCACGTCGTATTCCTGCAATCCCGCAATGAGCGATTCACAAACGGCAAGACCGCGACTGGTAGGTTTGCGCGTACCTACGATGGAAACCATCCGCGCATGATTCAAATCTGCGTTGCCTTGATAATAAAGCAACACCGGACTATTCGCAAAATGCTTCAACCGATTTGGATAATGATCGTCCAAATAGAAAAGAGCGTGCATATCCCGATGTTCCATTAGATTCATTTCTTGTTCGGCGAGTCCGAGCGATTTTTGTTGTAAAATATGCTTCGCAACGGTTTCGCCTACACCGGGAATTCGCAAGAGGGCTTTCTTTTTTGTTTCAAAAACAGCTTGCACTCCACCGCAATAGCTGATCAAATTTTTTGCGGTAATCGCACCCACTAAAGGTATTTTTGTCATGGCAATCTTGTACAATAAATCAGTATCCATTTCATGATTTTAGCTGCAACTCCGACGTGGTGTTGCAAAGTGAAAAATAGAGGCGATACTTTTAGTTCAGCAAGCTGCTCAAGGTGAATTGTTTTAAAATAGCATAGCTAAACGCTGTTATTCAAGAGCATACTGCAAGAAAAATATCTATAATAAAATGGATTCGCTGATGATAATTTAGAAGGCAAAGCAAGGGTAAAAAGTGGAATGAAGTCGATCGACTCCCTTGCAAAAAAAAGGTGAAACTGTCTAAGAATCCTTAGCAACTATTTAAGAGAATTATTTAAAAATATTACTCTTCGATTATCAAAGATAAGAAAAATTGACTTAAGTAAAAATATTGTTTTTTAAAAAATGCCTTTTTAACCCGCAAAAAAAAGACTTACCTTTGTTAATATAGCAACTAATAATATCTAGTTGTGAAGGGCACAAAGCAAATAAAGGACTTGCTTCAATCTATCGAAAGGCAATTTTTTGTATTTTGCAGCGCATTTATTGCTCGGGTTAGATTGAAGTTGTTTTAAAATAGATAGATGATTTATTTGCAAGCCATTGATTTCCAATATTTCAGCTAATTTTTTTCCCCGTAGCGATGGCTACGAAAAAAAAATGGAGCTTCATCTTGAAAAACAAGCGCTTACAACTAATTTCA
>JBGCFY010000288.1:0-35488 GCA_045110315.1 Saprospiraceae bacterium | reverse complement strand
TATTGAGGCACGAAAACCGCCCTAAGCCTTTGCTTAGGAAGGCTTTGAGTAACGAAAAGACTGGTCAAAAGATGATGCAAGTTAATAAGCAAAATAATTTGTATTGGTACTTAGAACATATGCCCTAAAAAATCGACAGTTTCCGTTCCCCATTCTTGCTTTTGAAGCGCCTTAACCATCAAGCAATTTTCTAATCTTCGTTGGGCTACGCCGATGGTTTGGTGATTATTAATGAGAAGCCATCGACAAGTATTATTGACGAGTTGGAATCCATTTTTTTTATAAAATTCATGCTCATTTGAGATCAAAACAATAAAATCAATCTGAGCTTGGCGAGCCAATTTTTCTAAGTGTTGAAGTAAAGAACTTGCTACGTTTTTGGACTGATGCTTGGGAGAAACACATAAATCGCCAACGCCAAAGATGCGGCTTACTTTTCCATTTTGTTCGATGAGTCGGTGTTCAAGCGCAAGGTGTCCAATGATAGTGTCTTCCGTTGCCGCTTGAGCAAGCAAGCGGAAGCTTGGTAACTGCTTGTAGTAGCTTTGATCCATCGGATATTCCGAAAAACATTGTAGCAATAGTTGATGAATTTCTTTTTGTTGCTGGTCTGAAAGTAGAAATTCCTCGATTCTCGTAATTCTCATGATAAGTCTTAAACAAAGGCTTTGAATGTGTTGACTAGCAGAATAGGGTAGTGACCAGATTCAAGTAACTAGCCTTGATTTTGATTTCTGATGACTCAAAAATAATGTTTTAAAAGTAGTTCTGTTAATTTAACCTCAGAAAGATTATGGCTAAGTTTACCTTCGTGGGCAAAAGCAATTTGTCCATTCTCTTCCGATACAATAAATACGGCGACGGAAGTATTTTCGGAAACACCTAAACCTGCTCGGTGCCGAAGACCATCAGATTGCCGTAAGTTGGGATTATCCGAAACAGGTAAAATACAACTTGCTGCGTGAATTTTATCATTGGCAACAATTACTGCGCCATCGTGAAGCGGACTTTCTTTGTTAAAAATACTTTCTAAAAGTGGACTACTAATTTCTGCGTCGAGCACGATACCTGAGTTATTAAATCCTTCTAAATTTAGATTGTTGGTGAAAATAATGAGCGCCCCTGTTTTATTTTTGCTCATCCGCATAATGGCTGTTTTGACAGCTTGTACTTTTTGGGAAATGATCTCTTGTCTTTCATCATTCAGAGGCACATTGAAAAGTCGATTCCAAAAGTTGGATCGTTGACTCAAAGTTGTATTCCCCAATAAAAGAAAAAATTTCCGGATCTCTGGTTGAAAAACAATCAAGAGGGTAATGACTCCCACGTTGACGAATTGCCCTAGCAAAGTGGAAAGTAAATCCATCTTTAACGCGCCGACGAGCCACCAAACAGCGTAAAATAGGACTACGCCAATGAAAATATTGAAAGCAATGGTTCCTTTTAAAATCTTATAAATCTGATAAATAAGGAAACCCACGATGAGGACATCGAGAAAATCCCAGATGGTAATGGGAAGAAAGCCAATTTGGAAAAGAAAAATCATAGCTATAAGGGCAATTAATTTCGTCTAACCGTCAACGGTGATACCATTTTGTTTTTGCTTTGCGATAGCTTCAATCTCGTCCAAAAGTGTTTCCATAATCATTGGAGTCGTTTGTGGATTCATGAAGGTAGTACGAAGATAAACGATATCTTTTAATTTTGTTTGTACAATATAGAATTTTCCATCTTTTAGAATTTGGTCCCGGATGGCATGATTCAGGTGATCGAGTTGTTGGTCGGAGCGACCGGCTTGCCAATAACGGAAACAGACAATGTTACAATCGGGAGATAAAGCCAATTCAAATTGTGAGCGATCGGCGACTTTTTCTGCAAATATTTTCCCTAAATCGTATAAATGCGTTACGGACTGATCAAAAAGAGCTTCTCCGTGAATTTTTAACAAAGTATAAAACTTGATGCTCATCATTGATTTGGTGCATTCAAAGGTACGCTGCGCCAAGGTAAACCATTCTTGTTCTTGTGAATTTGCAATTAAATATTGCGCTTTTTGCCGAAAGGTCGCGAAAGATTGATTTTTATTTTTAAACAACAGGAAAGTCATCAAGGAAGGAGTCATCAACATTTTATGTCCATCAATAACCACTGAATCTGCTTGTTCAATCCCCGCTAACAAATGTCGATATCGGTTTGAGAAAATGGCAGCACCTCCGTGAGCACCATCCACGTGAAACCAAAGCTTCCGCTGGGTACAAAATTGACCAATTGCTTCCAAGTCGTCGTACATACCAGCGGAAGTAGAAGGAGCACTTCCAACTACCGCGATGACTTTTATTCCTTGTGCTTTTGCTTTTTGATAAGCCGCTTCCAGCAATTCCGTTTGCATTTTAAAGTTATCTCCCACTGGAATTTTTATCATTCCTGCGGCTCCCCAGCCCATAATACGGACGGCTCGATCAATGCAATAATGTGCTTCCGAAGCAACCATCACCGCCAATTGCTGAGGAGCGGCTGTTTGCCAAATATCGCTAGGAACCATTGCACTACGCGCGGCGAGTAAAGCCGTTAGATTGGCAAGCGTACCGCCAGAAGTGAGAAAACCACTTGCTTCGGAGTTAAAACCTAGCTTTTGCAGCACGGTATCGACTACTACTTTCTCGATTGCTGTTGCCGCTGCCCCCATTTCATAAACAGCCATTCCGTTATTGAGTAAACCACTTACTAAGCCCGCCAAGGCAGATAAGGGTGCGGTGGGACAAATCTGATGACCAATATAATGTGGATGATGTAGGTGGATAGACCGTTCGAGGATATCTTCGAAAAGGGTAAGTGGCGTAGCAGGATCAACTTCGTACTGCTGCCAATAGGCGAGTTGATCGTCAGGGGCTTGCCAAGCATTGGCTGGAATCTCTTCGTGAGCGGCTGCTTGGAGGTAATCGGCTAGTAAGTCTACCAATTGGTGCCCTAGTTTCCTGAAACTTTCTGGATCGTAGGCTTCGCGTAGTTTGTCGGGCGTGTTATTTTTTTCATTAATCATTTGTAGCAACTTTAAGGCACTTCCTAAAATGGCCTTAGGTAAAACAATTTTGGCTTTGTATCATCGTTTGAATTACCAGCGAGGCTTTTGTTTTTTGCCGTGGTAATGTTGGCTGGAAGATTCAAGATAAGCTTTCTCTTGAATTCCAAAATTTAAACGTGATTTTTGCGCCTCCATCCTATTTAAAATCTAGCACTATTCGTGAGTGGCGCAGTTTTGTATTCGCCCAATTTATTTAATCCTCATTGATAAAACAACTTCCTAAAAATATCTAAGGTTTCTATATGACTTTGCAGGTCATAATTTGTATTTTTGTGGCGTTTAGTATAGATACTCGTAAAGAAGTTAGACAAAGCGTTTTAAAACAACTTCGTTCATTCAAATCCAAAGTATGCAAATTAAATACTTAATCATACCAATTACGGCTCTTTTTATGCTTTTGGTCGTCCAACAAGGGAAGGCACAAAAAGTATCAACTAATAATAATGGGGATCGAATCATTGTCTATTCTGACGGTTCTTGGCGCTATTTTGATGATCAAAGCCCAAAGGATGTTGCTCTACTTAAGGGGGAATCGACTGCGAAAGAGCAGCCTGCTACTGATGAGTCTGAGCCTGCTAAGAGTGGAAAATATATTAAAATTAGTTCGTCCGAAGAACGCGAAGCCCGCCGAAAAGCTTTACGCTACGCAGATCAGATGGCGGCAAAAGAGCAAGAGGCTAGAGCGGAGGAGATGACGGCAATTCTTAATCGGAAGCGCTTGAAAAAAGAGCTTAAGCAACTCAAAAAAGATCCTGAAGCTTCTTTACTCGATTTGGAGGATTTAGAGGATGAATACGAATTGAGCAAGAACATTGAAAAGGAAGCTAAAGCTTATCGCAAAACCATCGTTAAAGAAAGCAAATTAGCCGAAAAGATGGTTGATATGAATAAAATGGAGCGCGATAAAGTATTGGCAAAAATGGAAGCGCGCAACGCGGAAGAAAAACTTGCGGAAATAGGGGCTAATTCGGATGCGGTAAACCCAGGTGATTTATTTGGAGGAAATTCAACGGCAAACAACGAAAACGATACGGCGAACCGTAACCTAAGTAGCAGTGAAGATGATCAGCAATTGGATTTGTGGGAATTTACGGCAAAGGATGATGTCTTGCAAAATCCGCCTGCTCCCGATTGTAAAATTAGTTTTAATGGAGTGGATGAATTTACGGGGCGAAAACGAAGAGATGTACAAAAGCAAAAACTATTTAGCTTTACGAGTGATAAATTTCGACCTTTTTTGAAAGGAAAGGAGCATATTCTTTGCGAAGGATTTGTTAGTTCTCTTTCTGGTGGATATCGGGTGTTATCGTTAGCGTTTTCCATCAATTCGGAGAATGCGAAAAAAGAGTTTGGATCAATTCCACAAGGAAGTGTCTTGACCTTAAAATTCTTGGATGGTAAAAGTATTCGGTTAGATAATAAAGTGGCAGATCGAGGTCGATTTGATGCTTCTACAAAAATGACTTATTACAAAGGACAATATATCGTGGGAGCTTCGGAGGAAAAACAATTGAGAAAAAAAGAGGTGGATAAGTTGCGGATTGTATGGGGAACAGGATACGAAGATTACGAAATTTACGAAATGGATTTTTTTATGAATCAATTTGATTGCTTAGAAAATTCTAAGTAGTAAGTAGATGATATAGAGCAGTACTTACTGCTCAGCAAAAAGAGTAAAAAATTATGTTAGGACTGAAATTACCAACAGACCCGCGCTGGGTGAATTTAGCAGAAATGGATTTAGGAGAAATCTTAACAGATCATGCTTTTTGTGAACAAAAAGCGGCGACTTCTTGTATTTCATTGATCACTGGATTTCCTGATAAGCACGATATGGTGAGGGCTTTAGCACCGCTCGTAACGGAAGAATGGGGGCATTTTAGAATGGTATTGGCCGAAATGGACAAGCGTTCCTTACGACTGGGTAGTCAACGTAAGGATGAATATGTCAATCAACTTTTGAAGTTTCAAAAACGGGGCGGCGGTAAAAATATTAGTTTATTAGAACGACTCTTGACTTTCGCGTTGATTGAAGCAAGAAGTTGCGAACGGTTTCGATTGTTGTCCTTGCACTTACAAGATGAAGACCTTAAAGCTTTTTACCATAAGTTCATGGTTTCGGAAGCGGGACATTATCGCTTATTTATTGACCTTGCTAAACAGCACGCAGGGGAAGAACGAACGAAAGAGCGCTGGGAAGAGTATTTAGCCTACGAGGCAGAAATTATGGATAATTTAAGTCTTCGTGGCGATCGGATACATTAGTTTTTTTTGAACAACTTCTTTCTTAAAAGAATAGCCTGCCTAGGTTTCAGCCACTCGGATAAATTGATCCATTTCTTTTAAAAAACTACGATCAATTTCATGCTTGCCATTGAAAATGTGATTTTCTACCTGCAAACCTTGGGCTAAGGCAAAGTTCTTTTGCCACTGTTGTCGCTCCAAAGTAAGTAGCGGATCTTGTCTGCCATAAACGGATAGTATCTTTTTGCTGGCAAAATAGGCTTGCTGCTGTTTATATTGCAAATCTTCGGGAAGTAAACCTCCCCACAACATCAGGTACTCAAAATCCGGTAGTTCCTTCATGATCCATCGGCATTGTGTGGCACAGCCTTGTGAAAAACCCATCAAAATAATCTTTACATCTTGCGGTAAGTCTTGTCGGTATTGATCGTACAAGCTTTTTAGGTAATTGGTATAATCTTCAATTTCGTCTACTCGGTTTTGGCTGGTCATCCAAGAAGCTACGGCGAGGTCGCGGAAGTTTTTCCAATAAAAATGAGAGAGTCCTTCGGGCGCTAGAATAAAATTGTCTGGACTAGCAATAGATCTGAAACTTTGGATAAAGCTGGCTGCGAGTTGACCGTATCCGTGACAGACGATCCAAAAGTATTTGGTGTTGGGCGTGGCTTCTCCTAAGGTGTAATAGTGGGCGGTTTTTTGGACTTTTAGCTTATGGGATTTCATGAGCGTGGTAATTTATTTTTGGTTGGCAAGATAGGGTTTAGTTGAAAGATATAGGAGAGGAATGCTAGAGAAAGTTTAGGTTTGAGGTAATTTTTTAGATTTCTTGGGTATTTATTTTCAGGTTTTATACTTGGTTTACTGACGTACCATTTTCGGAAGGCGCTTAGGCGCTGCGCGGTTCTTCTTGTCTTTACGCAAATGCTATAAGGTCAGTCATTTATTTTTATTAGCATCATCAAATGAAGAATTACGCTAAAAATAGAAACTCCTGATTAAATGCTTGATTTAATCAGGAGTTATATTTATCGGTTTCCGAATAGGTCTTTTCGTTTTTTTCGTTCCTTTCCTAGTACAGGAGCTGGCATTGGAGGTTTCTCTTGGGTTTGGGTAAAGAGTTTTTCGATGAGTACCCATTTGCCTTCTTTCAGTTGATAGCCCTTGTAACTGCCGTCGGGCACCATGCGGGGACCATCAATTGTTTCTCCAAATTCCATCAGGTTATCCATGACGATAGCATTTAGAAATTCGTCGTAGTTGAGTTTACTGCTGGCTTCGGAAGAGTAGTTGACCACTAGCCTATTTTTTAATAAAGGCGGTCTTCCTTCGGAGGGTTCAGCAAAAACGGGGGAACCAAAAAGGGGCTTTTGTTTTTCAAAACTAAGGACATCAACGACCTTCCGCTTATTGAAAAAGCTGCTGCCATCAAATCCAAAAAGTAAATATTTAGGTCCTTCTTCTGATTCAAAATCTAAGATATTATAGTAAAGTGCACCGTACCATTTTCGAGAAGATAGAATTTCATATTCGGTGTCTTCTACTTCGTGAGATCGATCAATGAGCGCGTGTAATTGCAATTCTGGGCTATTCATTTGGATAGCGCCGTAGTATCGATAATCATTTTCGTTGACGTACAATTGCCAAGTAAAAACGCGAAAGCTACTATCTCGTGGATATAAAATGGAAACGGTTTTTAACCGATCGAATGGTTGATCAAAAGAGTTTGGCGTTTTTAGGGCTTTTACCAAATTTGGAATAAACTTTTTACAAGCCGCAAAACGATTCATTTCTAAAGAATCATTAATAATGGCATAAGAAAGAATCACCAAAGTATCTTCCATTAACTGGAAGGCTGTTTTCTCTTGTACAATTTCTGTTTTTTCCGTTGTTGGAATAAGCTCTACTTGGGCGGATAAACTAAAGTAACACAAAGCACTTAAGAAGAAGAAACACATTTTTTTCATAAACAAGCTGGATAGGACAATTTTAAAACTACTTAATAGCTTCATTAGAACGCAAATCTTTCAAACAAAATTGCAAACAGCAAAGATATTGATAAAAAAGGAATATTAAAGATGTTTTGCTAAAGGGATGAATTTACTGGTTGTCACTAATTAATCGAATCTTCAGCGCGTACTTTTCGGCACTATCTACGGGATCGCTTGTTATCTTTATAGTCTCGAAAAATAAATTCTCCCAAGCCTTGTAAACTACTAAAGAAAGCTTTTCCATTATTCGCCTGTGTAAATTGATCTACGAAGCGCATCAAATAGGGATCGCGCGCAATCATGAACGTCGTAATGGGAATATTTAATTTACGACAACGGGTTGCAAGGTTGAGCGTGCGGTTGATGATTTTCTTGTCGAGCCCAAAACTGTTCTTGTAGTATTTCTTTCCTTTTTTGATGCACGTTGGCTTTCCGTCCGTAATCATGAAAATTTGTTTATTGGGATTTCGACGACGACGCAAAAGGTCCATCGCTAATTCCAAGCCTGCGACGGTATTCGTGTGATACGGACCAACTTCCAAATAGGGGAGGTCTTTAATCTCTATTTGCCAAGCATCGTTTCCAAAAACAATAATATCTAAGGTATCTTTCGGGTATCGAGTTGTAATTAATTCCGCCAAGGCCATGGCTACTTTTTTGGCAGGCGTGATCCGATCTTCTCCGTAGAGAATCATTGAATGCGAGATATCGATCATAAGCACGGTACTCATCTGACTTTGATAATAACTCTCGTGGACTTCCAGATCATCGTGTGTTAATTGAAAGTTGTCAATACCATGATTAATTTGTGCGTTACGCAGGGAATCGGAAATAGAGATATTTTCTAGCTTATCGCCAAATTGATACGGGCGCAATTCTGAGGTGAATTCATCTCCTTTGCCACTAAATTTTGTATTGTGATTTCCTCGTTTTGACTTTTTGAGTAAACCGAAGATATCTTCTAAAGATTTTTGGCGGAGCGAAATTTCCATTTTCGCGGAAGGTCGAAATGCTGGGTCGTTGGCATCGGGCTGTACAATGTAGCCTTTGTCAATGAGATCTTGAATAAAATCTGCCATGCCATATTCTTTACTGGTCAGATTATGTTCTTTATCCAACTGGGTTAGCCAACTCAGTGATTCACTCACATCACCAGAAGTATGGATGAGTAGCTCTTGAAATAACTTCAGTAGTTTTTCGAAGAGGGAACCTTCTTCTTGCGGAATATATTCGGAGAAATGCCAACCTTTCATGTATATAATATTAGAATTCCAGCTAGTAAAAGTCAGGAATTAGGGTCTATGAATCACCATTCAGATCTAGAACGTATTGATCTGGTAAGCGTATTGCTTTTTTTGGTAAAGCTCAAAAAGAGATTGCTTTGGTATTCAGGAGACTGTTTTGTTAACGGTCACTTTCGTTTTTAAAAGCAATTAATAATTTCGTCGTAATTAGGTCGGTCTGAAGCTGTTTTGTGAATGTAGCTTTCTTTGATCGTAGAATCTTTAATGAGAAATACCCCAGGCATTTGAGTGGAGTCGCCGAGTGATTTTGCGAGTTCTAAGTTAAATCCTTTTCGTACGGCGCCGTAGCCTTTGATCCAAGTTCGTAAGCCATATAATTGAGAAAAGTTTCCTTTCATCAAGCCAAAAGCTTTGTAATATCGAGCAAAAGGATCGCTAATGTGAGAAATTCCTTTTAAGTTGAATTGATTAAAGTATTCTTCAGCTTTAGGGTTTTCAGACATATGAATAAAAACCAACTTGATATTTTTTTCCTCCATTCTACCTCGCAAACCAGAAAGGTCAGAAAGCGCTTCTTTACAAAATACACAACCAAAATGCCTGAGGAATACTAATAGTACAGGAACTTCTTTTGATAAATCACTGATTTTCTCAGACTTATTCGTCAGCATTTCTTCAAAAAGCTCAGGGTATAAATCTATATTATGCATAGCATTTGTATTTAATCTCATTGTATGTCAATATGCTCGTCGGAAGAATCTTCAAGATATCCGCAACATACGCCCAAAAATAACGAAATTTTGTCTAAGTTTTGTCTACTTAATGTCTTTAAAAGTGTCTCTTCCAAGTTCATTACCACGATTTTTTGGAAGGTAATCGTTCTTTTAGCTGTATTTAGTAAGAGTCAGAAAATTTGGGTTCAATAGATTTAGAACAACTTCTGATTATTAAATCCAAATTTACAAGATTTTTCTTAGCTATAAACATAAAATAAAGGAACAAGTTCAAATTTAAATCAATAATTTTTTGGGGTTTCAAGGCGGGAAGAAGTAGCAAGTTGTTGGACGGGCTAAAGTGCTTAAGTTTTAGCAAGTGTTGCAAATGTTTGGATAGAATTCAATACAAATTTAATGGCAATATAATTACTTATCTTTAGAAGCCTCAAAATACAACGGGCATTGGTTTTTGACCAATGCCCGTTAATATTTATGCTATATTTTGAGCGCAGTGCCCAAATAGATGCTGATTTGACTATGCATCTTTCATATTGTCAAAGGTATCCATTACTGCCTTTACGTGGTCAGCAGATTTATGGAGCAGTTTAGTTTCAGATTTATTAAGTTTCAACTCAATAATTTCCTTAATTCCACCTTTTCCTAATTTGACCGGAACGCCGAGGAACATATTTTTCAAGCCATGTTGGCCACTCAAACGAGCACAACAAGGGAAAATTCGATTCTCATCTCTGACGATGGAAGCTACCATTTGTGCTGCGGCAGCACCTGGAGCGTACCAAGCAGAAGTACCCATTAATTTTACTAATTCTCCACCACCTTTTTTCGTTCTTTCTACGATGGCTTTCAATTTAGCTTTGTCGATCATTTCTGTGACGGGAATACCGGCAACAGTAGTGTATCTAGGAAGTGGCACCATTGTATCTCCGTGACCACCCATTAATACTGCTTGAATATCTTTTGGCGAAACTTCTAATTCAGTTGCCAAGAACGCGCGGTAACGAGCAGTATCAAGAATACCAGCCATACCAAATACACGACTAGAGTCTAAGCCGGAAGCTTTGTGTACAGCGTAAGTCATAACATCTAAAGGATTAGAAACCACAATGATAATGGGCTTCTTAGAATACTTCATGATAGACTTCGTGACCGAAGAAACAATTTTAGCATTGGTAGAAATTAGATCATCTCGACTCATTCCTGGTCTTCTTGGAATACCAGCAGTGATGACTACGATATCAGAGTTACGCGTTTTACGGTAATCACTAGTACCAGTCAACTGTGTACTGTAATAATCGATTGGAGCTTGCTGCCAGCTATCTAAAGCTTTACCTTTTGCGAAATCTCCTTTGATGTCCAATAAAACGACCTCTTTTACAAGATCTTTGTGAGCTAAAACATTGGCAACGGTAGCACCTACATTTCCCGCACCTACAACGGTTACTTTACTCATAATTTTGACGTGTTATATAATTTGATAAATTTAGTTTGATAATTTTTGTATTAATATTATTTGAAGTAGTTTAAAAACTTCAAGGATATTTGCGAATTGATCTTTGTCCCACTTTTTAATTTTTTTATTCTTGGAAGCGGTGCTAAGAATAAAAGCAACTTTATAAATCTTTACTTTATAAATAAGTTAGCATAGAAGTTGTTCAATAAGTTGGGAATAACTTCCGATGATAAGTCAAAAAACTCACCAATTTGCTGCAAAAGTAGATAAAAAATTACATCTAATTAATTTATCACTAAAGAATTGACGCACTAAGGACACTCAAGTCGTGGTTTTTTTTTTAAATTTGTTAACGGAACTGTTTTAATTTTGCTACAAATCGCCTATTTAAAAACGGTTAACTTGCGCTTACTTTGGTTCTTCAGTCCAATACTTTTTGATCGCAACGACGTAAATGAACTTTGCTAAATGCAGCCAGTAAACTTCTGCTCCGATTAGCATGAGTAATATTTCAGCTTTCGCGTGCGTTTATCATTTTTAAACTCAGTACTGTAGCACACTGCCACCGATTGGAAAAATACGGTAGAAACTTTAACACAAATAGCAAGCCCTTTAAGATACTTTTCAAATCATTCTAAACAAGAAAAATTGGCCAACTTTGGTCGCCCATTTCTTATTTGCAAAAATTAAATTATGATAAAAAAAATACTCGCCAGTTTACTAACTTTATGTTTATGCTTCCCGCTAGTGAGCGTTGCCCAGCAAAATACCTTGGGACGATGTGGGACAACAGATCACGATCATGAAAGAATTATCGCTAAGCGATTTCTTGAAAATCGAGAAAATGCTCGATTGAATCCAGCCCAGCCTAGAAATGCAGTCATCTACGTTCCCGTAAAATTCCACCTAGTGGCAGATAATAATGGAGAAGGACGAGTAGCTGGTTCTAAAGTACTAGAGCAACTTTGCCAATTAAATGAAGATTACGCAGATCAAGAAATTCAATTTTATATTAAAGATGGATTTAACTTCATCAATAGTACCGCCGCTTATGACTTTCCTGGTGCAGCGGGAGCAAATGTATTAACTTCCAATCGCAAGCCCAACGTATTGAATATTTTTGTTGTAAATAATGCCGGAGGAAGTGGTGGTAGCGTAACTTTAGCTTACTATTCTCCTCAAAATAGTCAAGACTGGATCGTTTCTAGAAAAGATCAAATTAATAAATTCTCGGGTACGTTGAGTCATGAAATTGGACACTATTTTACCCTAAGCCACACGTTTAGCGGCTGGGAAGGGACAACGTATGATTGTGCGGACGAAACACCAACGAGTGTTTTTTACTTCGGTTGGAATAAAGTAGAATATGTATCTAGAACAAAATTAGACCCAGGAACGAATAATTTAAATTGTGAAGTAGCCGGAGATTTCATGTGTGATACGCCAGCGGATTATAATTTAGGTTTTTCTTGGAATGGTTGTGATCCTTACACGGGTTGCGCAGTAGATCCAGACGGTGTTCAAATGGAGCCAATGGAAAATAACTTTATGAGTTACTTTATTGGTTGTACGAACTACCTTTTTACCCAAGAGCAAAAAGATGCCATTAATTCAGATTTGATGGGTCGAATTAATACGAATAATTCAATCAAAAAACTCGTAACTACAACGACGCCTAACACGACGCCAATTACCGGTGCAACAACTTTAGTTTCGCCGATTTCAAATCAAGTTACTGCAGCGTACAACGTTGTGCAGTTTGATTGGAACCCAGTACCTAACGCAGATAAATACATCCTAGAAATTATTGGGGTTAACTCTTTCGTGGTTACTGCACCTCCTTACAATTTGATCGATGTACTTTCTCCGACTACTAATTATCAATGGAGAGTAACGCCAATGACGGATTATTATGGTTGTGCAACTCCTTCCAACTTGAATCAATTCTTTACCGGAGCGGGGACTAGTGTGAGCGTAGACGAAATAGATTTTGTAAACAACTGGACGGTAATGCCAAATCCAGTAACGGCGAATCGCCAAATGACCCTTACCATGGATTCGGAGCAAGCCTTTAACGGTACGGTACGGATTTATTCTATCGCAGGACAATCTGTAATGACTGCTCGTCAACATAGTTTTGGTGTAGGAGAAACGAGCTTAGCCCTCGAAACAGAAAATTTAAATCCAGGAATGTACTTACTAACCGTTGAGTCGGATGGTGCGTTCTTGAAGAAGAAAATTATCGTAAGCAAGTAATCCTTGTGCGATTAAAAATAAAAATGCCCAATGATAATTTGATTGATTATTTATTGGGCATTTTGCTTTTTTGTAATCCTATCATTGCATTATTTTAATCATGATAATTTGTTAACTTGTTATTCATTTAAGCAACTTCAACGTAATGGATTTCGATATGCTATTTTGAGTGTATTAAAATCTGTGTTTAAAAGCAAATCGCTCATAAAACTCATCAATATGAAAAAAACCTACCTTTTATTGACTTTATTATTTCTCGGTGCTTACGTTTTGGATGCGCAGACCAAAGAAGATTTTCACCCTTGCGGTACCTTGCACGGGAAATCCGATTGGCTAAAAAGATACCAACAGCAACCACAACAGCTAAAATATCGAAGCGGTTCAGATACGCTATTCGTTCCGCTTACAATGCACATTGTTGGTTCGGATGATGGAGCGGGTTATTTTCCACTACCTCGGGTAATGGACGCAATCTGTCAGCTAAACGAAGATTTTGCGGAGAGTAAAATTCAGTTTTTTGTGGAAGGCGAATTTCGGTATTTACCAAGCGGTGCATACAATAACCACACAACGGTACTCGAAGGTGCTGAAATGATGTTTACAAATAACGTAGCACAAACCATTAATTGTTATATCGTAGACTTTGCGGCGGGCAATTGTGGGTATAACCTACCTTACGCAGGAGTTTGTTTGGCGGAAGGATGTATCGGAGAAGGAGATCATACTTGGGCACACGAAATTGGTCACAACCTAACCTTACCACATCCATTTCTAGGCTGGGAAGGAGGTATTAGCTACGATGGCAGCGAACCGGCTAACTATTTTGAGCCTGCTCCCACGCAGGTTTTATACGACTATACTTACTTTCAAGATACTTTGATTGTTGATACCTTGATTATTGATACGGCTTTGGTCGAATTAGTAGATGGTAGTAACTGCAGCATTGCAGCGGATGGTTTTTGTGATACGCCACCAGATTATTTAGCATTTCGTTGGAATTGTGATGGTAATAACCAAAGTCCAACTAATCAAATAGATCCTAACGGCGTAACGTTTAAATCGGATGGAAGCTTATTTATGTCTTACGCTTTTGACGTTTGTTCTAGTCGATTTTCGGACGAGCAAATTAGTGCCATGCGTGCGAATCTCGTAGATGAAAAAGCAGATTACCTTAATCATGAAAGCCCTAAACCACTGGTGAGCAATACACCTTTAACGGTCGTCTCACCTGCGCTAGGTGCTTCTGTACAATATGATGCGGCACAACTAGATTGGGAGTCAATTCCTGGTGCGACGCATTACGTTGTACAAATTAGCCAGGTGCCAAATTTTGGTTTTTTACTGGTAGATGAAGTTGTCGGGGAAAGTGCGATTACCGTAAATAATTTAGTCAATGGTATAACTTATTATTGGCGTGTACGACCATTTAATAACTTTTCTTTTTGTACTACGATGATGGATGCAGGAAATTTCAAAGCTGCTCAGGTTTTATCTGCTAACGATTTAGAAGGCGTAAATGCCGTTCGAGTTTATCCGAATACTATTCCTCAAGGAACCGTGATTAACGTAGAATTATCACTATCGAAAAGTATGCAAGTTGATTTTAAAATATTTAGTTTGTCTGGACAACGCTTACAAACTCAGCCCCGTCAATTAGCTACGGGGACACAAACTGTTACGCTTTCGGTAGGAGATTTAGCCGCAGGTATGTACTTATTGAGTATTGAAAATGCTGAAGGAAAAATTGTAGAGAAAATACTAATTCATTAAACTTTAGCATAAAAAAATCATAAAGTCTATTGCTGAAAATTACTTTTTATGTTTTACGGAATGTCTTAATCTGAGTATTCAGGTTAAGGCATTTTTTTTGAAATAAAGCGTGGTGAATAAGATTAAGGAATTTGTATTTTAATTGTTTATAAAAAAAATAATTTTATTTTAATCGGTTTAGTTCTTGTATTTTTATTTTAAATAACATATCTTACGTATGTCTTAAAATCTAAACAGGATCTTTAACTGATTTTATCGTCATACCTTTAAATGACAATCCTGATTGCACAAATCAGTTTTTAGATTCAATTCCAATAAAATTTATATTTACACTTACTTATTTGCAGCAGCAGCCCGCAAAAGCCACTGTTTATTCATAATTCGTGTTTAAAATGTGCTTTTTGACTTGTGCTTTATGCAAAGGAGAAGAAATGGAAAATTGGTTTTTTTGCCAAAATGGATGATTTGAATAAAGGAACAACGAAGATGTAATTGTCATTTTCGTAATGCGACTTGATTAAATTTTTATCTCCGGTTGGGTTAAAAAAATAATATATCTTCTTTTGGTTAAGTATATACCTTGTTTTATGTTGTAAATAATTTGAAAAAAATCTAATAACTTAATGCTTAAGTTTAAAAAACGATTAGGGAGTACGTAGTGAAGTACTCAAGTTTGAGAACCTCCTCGTCTCTCGGGGAAAAGTACCCTGAGCGGAAGTAAACAATCTCGTGGGAAAACACTAGCTAGCAAGTGTTTTCGCTACTTTTTTCTATTTATTTTTCTTTAATATCGGTAGGCATTCCCGAAGCTACCTAGCAATTATACTACTGCGTTCCGTATCGAGTTAAGGCCTTGCTGTGCGTAAAAGAATAAGGACTATAAAATAAATGAGGGATCAATTAAAAATCATTAATCATGAAAAGATTAAAACTTATCGTAACGAGTTGCTTGTGTTTATTATTGATGAATGCTTGTAAGCAAAGAGCCAAACCAGTACTTATCTGTCCCATACTTTCTGAGAATACTTACAACCATTTTGGGAATTGGCATAATGATCTTTTGACGAATGCTAATGATAACTTCAAGCAAGGCGAGGGAGATTTTACCTACCAAGAGAAAATTGAGTACATCAAAAAGTTTAACCAAGATCATGTCGACGCGATGGGATTGAACGCTACCAATACGGTGCTCCTGAAGGAAGAGATAGAAGTGTCAAAAGAGTTAGTTGCACAATACGTTGCCTATGACCGAATTTACGTGGAAACGGACGTTTTACCTAATCACGATATATATCAAGTCATTGAAAAACTCAATACGGATTATGACATAATTGACGATTTTGAAGAAGGAGTGATTGATGATATTTTAGATTTAGCACTAGACAATCGTAACGATATCATTGATGCGGAAACTTTCAAAGAAAAATTAGTAGCCCTGAAAGCTAGCTGGGTTGCTCAAGGATACAAAAAATGTGATGATTACGGTAGATTTTCCTTAATCGTCTTATCCATTAGCCTTTCTTCGGTAGATTGGTGGCTGGATAATCCTAATGCTTCAGTGTCTCGTGCAGCACCTTGGGTCGCACTAGATGCAGCTGGCGCGATCGTTGGTGCAGCAAGTGGAGCGATTATTTCAACGACCACTAATGAGTTTAGCTGGAAAGCTACGGGCATGGCCGCGGTAGGAACAGGAGCAGTTGCCTCTACAGGACTCGTTGGAAAGATTGCAGAGTGGCTTCCTTTTTAAACAGCTAATTCAGTAACAGCTTGCTTAATGCCTTAACTGGACTTTACGTTCCGTTAAGGCATTTTTTGATTTTTGAAATAGAAAGTATAAAAAAAATGTGTGGGCGAAACAAAATAAGTACTTTCCCACCTAATCAATCGACCTGCACTTTTGTTTTCAACTAAAAAAACCTTATTTTTGTGGCAAATTTGAATAATAAGTTTTAATCATATTTGGCAATCAAATTATTTAGATAAGTAGGTTTTTAAATAACTTCAAATTCTAAAGCCAACAACCAGCGAAGAAATTAATACATTATGAATTTACATGAATATCAAGGTAAAGCATTATTAAAAAGCTACGGTGTAGCCATTCAAGAAGGTATCCTTGCTCATACCGTTGAAGAAGCACTCGCTGCTTTTGACAAATTACAGGCGGATACGGGAACTGAAATGGCGGTTGTCAAAGCTCAGATTCATGCCGGTGGTCGAGGAAAAGGAGGCGGAGTAAAATTGTCAAAGACAAGAGCTGAAGTAGAAGAAAATGCAGGAAATATCTTGGGAATGATGCTTAAAACGCCACAAACACCAGGTGGTGTTGATGGTCCTGGAAAATTAGTTCGTAAAATAATTGTCGCAGAAGATGTCTATGCTCCTGACTTCGATGCTTGTAAAGAATATTATGTATCGGTTCTTATGGATCGAGAAACGAAGCGTAACGTAATCGTATATTCCACCGAAGGTGGGATGGACATTGAAACCGTTGCCGAAGAAACACCGGAATTAGTACACAAAGAATATATTGATCCTACTTTAGGTTTGCAAGGTTTTCAAACGAGAAAGATTGCTTTCAACTTAGGCTTAAGTGGCGTTGCATTTAAAGGAATGACTAAATTTATCGCTTCTTTATACAAAGCATTTGTAGGTTCTGATGCTTCTATGTTTGAAATCAATCCTTGCCTCAAAACAGGTGATGATCGTATCATGGCCGTAGATTGTAAAGTAGCATTAGATGACAATGCATTATTCCGTCACCCGGATTTAGCAGAATTAAGAGATACCGACGAAGAAGATCCAACGGAAGTTGAAGCAAAGGCCTTCGAATTAAACTACGTTAACTTGGATGGTAATGTAGGTTGTATGGTAAACGGTGCTGGACTTGCGATGGCTACAATGGATATCATCAAATTATCGGGAGGAGAACCTGCTAACTTTCTAGACGTAGGAGGAACGGCCAACGCCGAAAGAGTAGAGAAGGCATTTAGAATTATTTTGAAAGACAAAAAGGTTAAAGCGATTTTAATCAATATCTTTGGTGGTATCGTACGTTGTGACCGAGTGGCACAAGGAGTTGTGGACGCTTACAAAAACCTTGGCAATATCAACGTTCCAATCATTGTACGGTTGCAAGGAACGAATGCTGATATCGCTAAAACAATTATTGATGAATCTGGTTTGGAAGTACATTCTGCAACTTTATTGCAAGAAGCTGCGGACTTAGTGACCAAGGTTTTAGCAAAAGCATAAAATCTACTTAATATAGAAATTAAAAAATGGGTTACTGGTTTCAGTAACCCATTTTTGTCTACGAATCATTTTACATAACTTCCCACTTTAAGACGTTCACGAGCAACAATGAGTTTTATTTTAAATGAATTTTACTAAACCTTATCTTCCATTTTGAAATCCTATTCCTTATTTGAATTAAATGAGTTTATCCGCCGCACCTTGATGCTCAATCTGGCTGATCCAATTTGGATCAGTTGCGAGATTGCTCAGATTAATTTGTCCAAAGGAAATTACTACCTTGAACTTATTCAAAAATCGGAAACGGGAGAAGAAATCATTGCTCGTACAGCGGCTATTATTTGGCAAAAAAAATACTATAGTTTAAGAGCAAATTTAGGAAAGGAGCTAGAAACTATTCTGCAAGATGGAATGGCAATCTTAGCAAAGTTTAGCGTAGATTTTCACGAACGCTACGGCTTGAAACTGGTTGTCGAGGAAATTGATCTTTCTTATTCTTTAGGGAAATTAGCCCTACAGCGGAGAGATACCATTCAACAATTATCCGCGCTCGATTTATTGGGTAAAAATGCTGCGTTGGGACTAGCACCGGTACTTCAAAATATCGCGGTCATTAGTTCTCACCGTGCGGCGGGTTACCAAGATTTCAAAAGTCAATTGCAGCAAAACGAATGGGGCTTTCATTTCAAGCTCAATCTATTTTCAGCTGCGGTGCAAGGTGTTTTTGCACCGGAAGAAATGTTGTTGCAATTAAAAAAGATTAATGGTATGTCGGAGCACTATGATGCTGTCGTGATCATTAGGGGAGGAGGAGCCAAACTGGACTTGATGGCTTTTGATGATTTTGATTTGTGTAAAATGGTTGCTCATATGAAGCTGCCTGTCTTGACGGGAATTGGTCACGACGTAGACGATACCGTGATGGACTTAGTAGCGCATACGAGCTTGAAAACGCCGACTGCTGTTGCGAGTTATCTGGTAGATTGGAATCTGCAATACGAAGCGGAACTCTTGCAGTACGGAAAATTGATTGGCCAGTTAGCTGCAGAAAAAATTAATGGTGCAACCTTTCACTTAAGGTCAATGAGTCAAAAAATACAGTTATTAGCACAAGGACAATTGGGTAAAAAAGGACAAGAACTTTCTTATAAAGAAAAGGAATTGATGCCTTCGATTCGTAATTTCTTGAAGCTTAAACAACAACAATTAGCAGCGCTGGATAAACAGTTAAAAATTTTAGATCCGCAGGCTACTTTACAACGAGGATATTCCTTAACGACCCAAGAGGGAATCATTATCAAAAATCCCGAAACGGTAGCAGATGGCACTGAAATTACAACACATTTTGAAAAAGCAACGCTGAAAAGTATTGTCAAAAAATCTACTTAATTCCTCAATATATTCTTATGGCAAAAAAAGTAAAACATACTTACGAATCTTCGATGCAAGAACTACAACTCATTGTACAGCAATTACAAGAGGATGATTTGAGTTTGGATTCGCTTTCCTCGAAAGTTAAAGAGGCGAATGAACTCATTCAGTTTTGTCGAACCAAGTTACGCAACACCGAAGAAGAATTGGGCACTTTGCTCGACGGAATGTAGGGTCAACTTGCCTTTAGTAAGTTATTCCGCCCACACACTGATGGGTACAATACCAACGTCAAAAGAATGCTGGCTGATTCCGTTTTTGTCTAGCAAAAATGCCTTTCCCGGTGAAAATTGACCTCCAGCATCTAATCCAATTAATTGATCATCACTCGGATTAATACCTAAGTTGATAAAATCTCGACTGATAAACGGCGCCAAGTTTAAGGTCGTGTTACTAATATCCTGCGCAAAAATATTTTGATCTTTACGATAATATAACTTATCCTTGGCTTTATTAATGATTAAGCTTCCCGGACCAAACTGAAAACTCAATTCAAAAGATTGTACAATTTGATCATTAACAATTTTAGTTAGTTGTCCTGAACGATTCTCATCAGGCATATTGCTTTGAAAGCCACTGCACAAAACCCAAATTGCATTATTCTTATCGGCGCTAATGTGAAAAGGTTTTTCGCCAACTCCCGTGATCGTCTGAATTACTGCATCGTTGGAAACAGAGATTTTTGCAAGGTCATAATCCGTCCCAAATCCACCCGAAATTGTAGCGTAGACAGTAGCGCCAACAACCAACATTTCTTCTGGACCATTCAAAGGAATTGTTTTAACGATGGTATTATTTAAGAGGTTAACTACTTTTATACTTCCACTAAAACCGTCTGCGCCCCATTGACTAACGTAAGCTTTATTATTGCCTACTTTGATAAAATGGCGTGGTCGTTCAAAACCTTCGATTTCTGCAGTTAGACTAAGCGTCTCTTGATCTAAGATTTTTACTTTCCCCGTAAGGATTTCCACGATATAAACCTTTCCACCTTGTACGTACATGGACTGAATATTCGCTAGTTTTTTGTCTTCGTTTTGACTTTGAAAAATATTTTGGCTGACTTCACTGGTTTCAGGGTCGTAGTAACTGAGACTTCCTTCTCCACTATTTTGCAGACCGCGATTTGCGATGAGAATCCCTTGATCGTAGCGGATTTCTTTTTCTGCATCTTTTTTACAAGCGGTTAAAAGAAAGAGAAAACTGCAACTCCAAAAGAATATATTTTTAGAAAAGTTCATGGTGATGACTTTGGTTATTAATAAATGGCTTCTTCTTCAAAGCCTTTTCCAAATTAAAAAATGATGATCGATGTGAGGGAATAACTTCATACTTTGATTGGGGGAGCATCAAAGGGAAATCTTAATTTTTAGGTAACGGGTTATGCTTAACGTTACCACTTGAAAGACTAATCTGAAACAAGTTCGAGTACAAAAATAGCGTTTATTCTACAGCCATACAAGGGCTAGACGCTTCCTTGCTTAGAAAACCATGAAAAAAGCCGATTTGGATTTCTCCAAATCGGCTTTTAACAAAAAGATTATAATTCGTTTTATCGGATTAAGGTAACCTCACCTTTAATCAATTTCTTTTCATTGATACCTTGTGTTATTTCTACGACGTATATATAAACCTCAGAAGGTTGCAATTTTCCATTGAAAGTACCATCCCAACCTTGATTCGGATTTTCATTATCGTAGAGTAGTTGTCCCCATCGGTTAAAGATTTGCATCTTATCGATAACTACATTTCCTCGCTTGATGATTAAGTTAAAGTAATCATTTGTACCATCACCATTCGGCGTAAAGGCATCGGCAATGAGTACTTGTGGAGGATATACATCAACACAAATTTCGAAAGTATCATCACAACCAAAATCATTAACTGCCGTGGCAATGTAGCAAACGTTGGTGGGTTGATCAGTTAAGTTCTGTGGCGTAGATACAATTGGATTGCCAGTGTAGCTTTGTTCCTGATTATCTGTCCAAGTAAAGGTAAGGTTGGGTGTATTAACTGGATCAAGAATAGCTTGTAGCGTAAGTTGATCTCCCAATTCTACTTCTGTTGTGCTTGGCATAATATCAATATCCGTAATGTCAACCCGTGGTAAAACCGTTACTCTGACGGAATCCGTTAAACTACCACAAGAGTATGTGTAGACAGCAGTATAAGTTGTCGTCGTTTGTGGAGCAACTTCAATGGTCGGTTCATTTGGTCCAGGCAACCATTCAATTGTTGGATTGTTTTGGCTGGTCGTCGCAGATAAACTTACCGTTTCGCCTAAACAAATGGTAACGTCATCGGGTACCGTTAAGCTAGGCGTAGTTACTACTTCGATCGTTACTTGTGCCTCTACCTCTCCACATTCAGGGTTACTTGCCGTTAATATATAAGTGGTAGTTTCCGTCGGAGACACACTGGGTTGGGCAGCAGTCGAGGTAAAGCCAGCAGGAGAAGAAGTCCAGCTGTAAGTTGTATTTGGGTTCGGATCAACAAATTGGTTGAGCACAATAGATTCATTTAAACAGATTGTTTGATCATCCACTAAGTTGAATGCAGGTGGATAAATTACAGTGACTGTCGTTCCTCCAAAAATTGGACAACCATCATTCTCTGCTTCTACCATGTAGTTTGTCGTTCCTGATGGGAATACTCTTGGATTCGTACATTCTGTGCAAGTTAAGGTGCCATCATCTGGTGTCCAAGTAAAGTCGGTTACGCCAGGAGACGAAGCCGTAAGAGTAATCGTGTCCCCAAAACAAATAGTTGGATTCATAGGGGTGACGATCAGTTCATTGACGGGGGTCACGTTGACAGTAGCCATCGCGGTATCTCTACATCCACCGTTTACAGTAATTCTCTGGAAAGTAGTGGTAATCATTCCTCTTACTACTAAATTGAGTAAAGAATCTGGACTTTCAAAATTACCTTCTGGAGACCAATCGAAAACAATATCTGGATATAATGTAGGTTCATATACTGGTGTTTGTAGTAAGACTAATTCTCCTTGACAAACCATAGTATCCATCGGAGAAATGGTTAAGTCGAGTGGTAAAGAATCAACTTGTACAAAAACGGAGTCAAAAACAGTACAAGCGCCAATCACAACTTGCGCAACGTACCAAGTAGAGGTAATTGGTCTCGCAGTTACAATTGTATCGGTAGCACTATCTAAAGTCGCAAGGTCTTTGATCCATTCAAAACCAATGCCCATCGTACTCGTATTAGCAGTCAAATCTAAAGTATCTCCTAAGCAAAGTTCGATATAATCATCATTGGTGATATCAACATCTGCAGGAATTACGACAACATTTAAACTAGCCGTATCGGCACAGTAGCCATTCGCACTCGTTCCAATTAAAGTATAAGTAGTATTTTCTTCTGGAGTTGCTGTCGGGCCAGAAAGCGTTGGATCGTCTAACCAAGTAGTTGGAGTCCAACTGTAATCCGTTGTAGAATTGATTTCATTAGCTAATTGCACCGGATAACCTTGGCAAATTGTTGTATCAGCAAAGGTTAGGGTAGGGAAGAATAAAGTATCTACGTTGACAACTACAGTATCCGTAGCAATACAACCCGCAATATTGATGCTAGCCACATAAGTTGTACTTTCTCCTGGCGTAGCTATTGGATTAGCAATAGCTGGATCGTCCAAACCTAAGGCAGGAGTCCACATCAGATTTTGATCATTGGCATTATTTACGGAACTCAGTGGAACGGCATCCCCGAGACATATATTCGTACTATCCAAAGCCGTAGCGGTAATCTGTGGATCAATTAATTGTAAATAAACTGAATCAACATCTACACAAAAGTTGACGTTACCTGTTACATAAACCCATTGACTTTCCGTTGGCGTAGCCGTTGGCGTAGCACTACTGGCATTATCAAAAATACCAACGGGTTCCCAGAAGTAGGTAGACATTCCACTCGCTTCTAATACGATGCTACTATCTTGACAAACGAGTACCGTATCTTGTCCTAATAAGATTTGTACTTCAGGATCATCTCTTAATTCAATTACAATTGTAGTATAAACCACGTCACCACAACCAAAGTTATTCGTCAAAGAAATTTCGATGGTTTCTGTTCCTTCCGAAATCATATCATCGATTGGAGTGATCGGGAAAGTTAGTTCCGTTTGACCAGGAAGGAAAGTAATAATAGTAGGAACTGTCATGGTGTAATCAACATCCTGTGTTGCTGTACCGCCAATTTCAACGATATAAGAAATAGTATCTTCTAAAGGATTAGATAAAGAGATAATCAATTCATCCGGTAAGGTAGTACAACCTTCTACAAGGTAATCAATACCAGAAGCAAATTCAACGGCAAGGTTTGGTGTACCTCCTTTTAAATCAGAAATAAATACTCCGGAATCCCAAGAAGAATCTCCTCTATCCGAAATAGATAATTTAAGGTGATAAGAATTACAGGGAATGACGGTTTCTCTTGCCGTAAGACTTTTTTTACTTGCTAAAAAATCAGAAGTTAGTCCATCATATACTTGGATTTGCTCGTTCGGATTATCTCGGTAGTATTCCCAGTTGTCAACGGCGTTGACGTTATTAATTTCTACCGTAGTACTTCCCGTAGTAGTAGTGGGAAGGGCAGCAATATTTTTTTGATTATTCAATTCTGGCACTCCAATCACACCAGGTCCTGAAATGAAGAAAGCGAAAATATCATTAAAATCATCCACAAATTCAGGGTATTCTTCTGAACCAAAGATATATTCAAAACTCAATTCGTTCGTTGCTGCAAATACATCTAGCTCAACAATACAAGCATCATTGGAAACGGTATCAATCCCTGTTTCTCCGTTTAACACGGCTAAGATTTCTAAATCACGATCACCATCATCAAGCCCGAAAGGACCAATTGCTGTACTTGCATTAAAGTTACTTGCTACGGCATCAGCAGCCAAACCACTCGTCATGATTATTCCTTTTTCAAGGCCTAATTCATTATTAGGAGAAAGGAAAGTTCCGATAGAACCATCTGCACAGATAATAGTGTCAATCGTTACGCTTACTTGTGGTGTAGAAAGACTAGCAATAATTTGCGTTTCAGTAGCGGTAGGGTCTACGGTAATCGTTTGTGGCGCTTCGCAAGGTTCAATGGAACATTCCCACGAACCCAGAAATCCTTCTTGTACACCGGTACCATCCGAGTTAAACTCAATGGTTAAACAACCATTGGAAGCCTGAACGGAATAACAAACACCACCATCGGTATCTCCATTACTCGCCGAACCTGAACTTCCACTAATATCAGTAATAATTGGACTATTGGTATCTGGACCATCATAAAAGACGATCTCATCTTGATTTTCTATATTGTAATATTGTAAATTAAAAGTGATGCAACCATTACTCGGTGCGGGTGGACAAATAGAGAAAACATTCGCTTCGTCATTTTCGTAATCGCCGTTTTCTCCACCAGTATCGGTCAGTATTCCGGTACAAGCCGTTGATCCACCATCACTGATGGTACTAATGGGTTCTTTTTCGACAATACAGATAATAAAGCTTCCCCATTCTGGCGTAAGCGTTTGAGAATAATCTGAAATTCGGATGAAATATTGAGCACCAGGAGTCAATCCTAAAGCATCTACTTCAATAACATCTTCCCCTAATTCGGCAGAACCACAAACATCAAAATAGGCAAGATCGATAATGGTATCTCCTGTGAATGGATCAATTCCACAATCTCCTCGATAAATAGCAATTTGAGGTTGAGTCATCGGATCGGAACCCATACCATCAGTAATACCAGAAACGGTCAAGGTATAATCAATAATGGTATCACTAGCGATGAAGGAAAACCAAACATCCGTAAGGGCAACATCTCCTTCGAAACACGGACTCGGAGGTGGCGCGACGTTACTCGGTGTTGCTCCTACGTTGGAGTAAACGTTGGTAGAATCGCATATCGGGGCTTCTCCCAAATCAATTAGACCTAAACAGTCATCATTGGAGGGTTGGGCAAAAGCAGTCATACCGATTCCTAAAAGTAGAAAAACAAGTAAAAATTGTCTCATTATCAATTTTTTTGATGAAAAGAGTATATTATTATACTAATTGGCTAAATATTAGCGTCAAATATAAACATTTTTACGAATATCATTTGGGAAAGTTGTGATTTGTATCGAACAATACTGCGTTATGATTGTTCTTGTCAAAAACTTTACAAAAGCATTCGTAAGCAGATTCAATCAAACTGTTTTGGAAATAATGAGATTGGTCTCTTTTTCCCGAGGGAAGGGGAAGGATAAAGTAGATTTAGTTGGTCGCAATGCGCCTACGAGAAAACTCAATGTTAGCAGGATGTGTGGAAGAAAACCTACCTTATAAGATATCGAAGTTGTTTTAAAATAGATCTTAACACCTACAGGTAAAGCATTGCAACCCAGTACTTCCCCTTATTTCTCGCCACGGCAGCTACGGCTGCATAAATTCTGAATAGAATTTACCGCTTGCGGATGGGATGCAAAAGAGCTTCGTCCTGATTCACAAGCCTTTATCTTCGGTTGCTAACATCATTTTAAAACAACTTCATCATTTAATATAATACCTTATGCTTTTCAAGCAGTTGTTTCATTGCCAATGCATCTTCTACGCATCAACAACTTCTTTAGGAAGACTTTAGGAAGAAACGGCTAAACTTGCTTTGGCTGAGGACTTTTACGTAATTTATGAATCGGCTGATCATACCAACGATCAGCTTGATAAGGAAAGCGACCTTGTACATAATAGACCAGGAAAGCGAGCAGCGTTCCAATGATGGAACCTAGATAAATATCCCGAAGAAAATGCTGCACCAAATAAATGCGGGAAAGTCCTACGAGAATAGCAACGCTGAGCCAAAGTAAGGCAAGACCACGTTTTTTTCTAATCATTAGGGCAACTAAACCAAAAAGTGCAAAGCCAGAAAGGGTATGTCCAGAAGGAAAACTCGTCTGTCCAGTATGCGCAACAACCCCTTCGATAAAATTGAGGTCATCCAGTTTTTTTAATTGGTAAATATTGCTTTTTGTTTTCAACTGCTTACTGAAAAAAGTGTGCGGACGATCTTGCAGGAAAATGGCTTTGAGGGAAAAACTCAGGGTAAATACAAATGCGACGACGACCAAAATTAATAATCCTTCTCGAATTCGTCGGAGCAAGAAGAAAGCTAAACAACTAATATAAGCCCATTCTTCGCCTAATTTGGTGAAATATTTAAAAAATAAATCTCCTACAGGACTACGATGTTTACTAAAGTATACAATTACCGCTCCCGTATCCGTAGTCAATAAGATGATAGTTGCAACAAGGAGAAACAACAAAAAACCAGAGAAGTAAAACTTATTGTCTTTAATAATTTGGATCATGTGGTAGCTAAATTGTCTAATGATAGCGTAGCAGAGTAAACTCCTGAACTGCGAAGTTGTTTTAAAATGATATTTGCAAACCTTTAGCTATAGGTCTTAAGTAGTTCGCGGAAATTGAGTTTACAATAAGTTGAAAAGAATTTTGAGCTTAAACGAGGCAAAAAACACAGACAATGCCAGAGCATTGGCGAGGCTTTTTAACGAAGTAGAAGCTTAAAAGGCTTTCAAATTATTAGTTAATTTAATTCTGCAAATTACTTAAGTGCTATTCTAAAAAAACTTCTACGTTACGAGCTTTCGGTAGTCGCCATTTTAAATACTTTCTTGAAAAAAGCAGTATATCGATCCATATTCAAAACCTTAGAATCATTCATCGCTTTTACCGTTAGATAGATACCAATCGGAAATAAAACTCCACAAGGAATCCAAGCCGCTAATTCTCCTGAAATAGCAAAGCTCTCTGCCAGTTTTTTGCAAAACATCGAAAGCACAATAAATAGCATGAAAAATAAAATGGCAATGAGAATAGGATATCCAAATCCTCCTTTTCGTACGATGGCTCCCATTGGCGCACCTAAAAATAAGAAAATGAAACAGATGAGCGCCATGCTAAACTTAGAATGCAATTGGTAAATATGCTTCACTAAATTTTCACGGGTACGATTCATATAAGATTCCGTAGAGACAATTTGGCTATGAACATTTCGGACGTAGCCTTTGCTCGTTCGTAGTACTTTCGTTCGTTTATCCTTGGGGAAACTGCCTAAAATACTAGCATAAGTACTATCAGGATGAAAGGTTTGCTTAAGTGGTTGAATGGATAAGCCCGTGTAGTTGCTGGACTTCCGCAATTCCTTTACCGTTCGTTTAGGTGTCTTGGGCGCAGCATCGGGATCTTTTTCAAGTTGTTTTTCTTCGATTTCCTCGGGATCTTCTTCTATTTCGGTTGCTTTTTTTACGGTATTCTTCGTGGATTGAGCTTGCTTTTTTTGACTCACCAATTTTTGTTTAGCAATAGCTTTGACGCTATCCTGCGGTGTCTTTTCAAGAAGTTGAGCTAGTTCCTTCGATTTTTCTTGGATTTGGTCGGTGATATCTTCTTCGTCTAATAAAAAAATATACCGACTGATCTGTTGATACAAATCAGTTTTACGACTGTCTATTTTCTGTTCAATCGAATCAATAGCAGTAACCAACTGACTGACCGTAAGCATAGATTGGTGCGTGCGAAAAAGGTCTTCGTTGGTCCGGTTGAGGTCAAATTGACTCAAGTCAAAAACTTTATTCCATTCTTTGAAGGTAGTTCGCATAAAAGGGGAGGTCTCTCTATTTTTCCCCGAGCCGGAGGGTTGAGTTTCTTGATATTGTGTACCATTATAAAGGTTCATGACAAAGTATCGTTTGTCTTCCGTCAAGAACATCTCGCCTTCTTTGGCAATAATTTGACTGGTTTTACCTTTGCTATGTGCCGAATGATCGTAAATTAAGACATCTTCAATGGAGCGACCGTCTTCTCCTTTTTTACCAATATGAATTACAAAACCAGTAAAATCATCATTAAAAACCCCTTCCTCCAAGTTGAGCGTAGGTTTTTGCTTGCGAATATCGTAGAGTCTAGATTTGAATTTAAGGTTGGCAACGGGAGCTAAATTATTACCACAAAAGAAAGAAAAAACGGCAATTCCAAAACAAAGAAACATCAAAGGCAGCATGATTCTTACCAGAGAAACACCTGCCGATTTGAAGCTAGCCAATTCATACTTCTCCGCCATATTTCCCATGACCATAACCGAAGAGATTAAAACGGCAATGGGGAGCGCAGTAGAAAACAAAGAGATGGATAAATAGGAAATCAATTCGATCATCACAAACAAATCGATGCCTTTTCCAATAATATCGTCGATATACGTCCATAGAAATTGCATAATCAGTACAAACAATGCAATGAAGAATGTGACGATAAAAGGGCCAATAAAAACGGAAGTAAGTAATCTATCTATTTGTTTCACAAATCCACTAGTCTTATTAATAAACAACTTCGGACAAATATAAACAGCTTTTCTTAGAACGACTTTAATTTAAAAAGATTATAACGCTTAAAAACAGTTCTTTAACAAATCAATACTACTTTAAGTACTAAGACAAAACTTTTTTACCCTTAAATGGTGTTAGATTTTGAGTAGTATTGAGGCACGAATATAGCTTAGGAAGGCTTTGAGTAACGAAGAGACTGCTCAAAAGATGATGCCAGTTATTAGTTAATTTAATGCTGCAAACTACTTAACAATTCGTTAAGACTTGCTAAAAGCTTAACTATTGAAAATTATAGCACTTCAAAAAAGCCAATGTGTTCATTTTTGAACCGTCTGGCAATTATAAGGTATAATCTTTGTACTGAAAAATCTAAGTTATTTATACTTTATGAGATTTTTCACATCCAAAATAATTCCTAAAGCGTTCGAGCAAGATAAATCTTTGCTCGCTAGTGCAAGGCTAATTGTACAGATTGATCTGATGATTATTGTATGTAGCTTATTCTTATTCCCAGTCTTTTATTATACTAATTTTCATCAGGGTTGTTATATTGCGATCTTTTCTTTTATCAATGCAATGATTTTCTTAGCCTTGATACGCTTCCATAAAAGTTTAAAGGTTTCTGGTAATTTCTTTGCGATCTGCAGCTTAATTGTCTTCACTTGGTTGTCAATGGCAACGGGTGGTATTGAATCTCCATTCATCATTTGGCTGTTGACGATTCCTCCGATTGCATATTTTTATATGCCCAATAAGAGCGCTAAGGTTTGGACGATTTTGATCTTTGTGGTGGTGAGCTTTGTTAGTTTAGCTACCATTTTGGGTTATCAATTACCGGGACAATTGAATGGTAAATTGACGCCTTACTTTTTTCTAATCAACTTTATTTTGGTTCTACTGCTATTTCTGGTAGTGGTGAGATCTTTTAAGCGGATTTACAAACAAATGAACAAGAAGTTGCTCAAAAGTAACGCAAAGCTTTTGGACACGAACGAAGAATTAGAACGATTTGCCTACATTGCCTCTCACGATTTGAAAAGTCCACTTAGAAATATCATTTCTTTTTTAAACTTATTCCTGCGCAGACATCAAAGTAGTTTGACCAAAGAGGGGAGAGAATATTTAGATATCGTCGCTAGCAATGCCGATCATATGAATCATCTAATTGAGGATATTCTAGAATTTTCAAAAACTAAAAATCGAAAATTAGCAGAAAATGAGGTTAATCTCAATCAATTGCTCGCAACGATAAAAGACCAACTGATTCCCGATGCGCCCGAGTATCAAAAAATTAGCATTATCACGGATGAAATGCCAACCATTCTCGCAGATGCTACTCGGATGTTGCAACTTTTTCAAAATCTCCTAGAAAATGGCATTAAATACAACGAATCTCCAGAACCCGTGATTCACATCAAGTATCAAAGCTGCGGTGTATATCACCAATTTGAAGTCATTGATAATGGCATTGGGATTGAACCTGCTTACCGCGAAAAGGTATTTGAAATGTTTAAACGCCTACATAATCAAAATCAATACGAAGGTACTGGAATTGGATTGGCCATTTGCAAACGTATCGTACAGCAGTACCAAGGAGACTTCGAAATTGATACGAATCCTGCTGGAGGAACTATTTTTAGATTTACCTTATTGGTCGCCCGCGTTTCTTGCCAACCCGTCCCACAAAAGGCGATACGTATTACCATTGGAACTGAGATTATCGAAGGAATAACACCTTCTCTTTTACCCTAAGTCTTTTACGAGTATCCGAAAAAGATACATTTTCCATCCACATTTTGCGATTATACCGAGTTTTCCACTAAGTCATTGCATCTTCATTCTCGCTTCACTTTAGTATTTCAGGAATGCTTGCTCGTTATCTAATCTTTTCCTTTCCTTTTTTGAATGAAATTTAATATTTTTGTTTTTTAAAATAAATAACTGGCAATCAATTGTTTGTGCATAAATTTACGATGGGTTAGTATTTTTTTTAACAAAAAATTAAGTCTTCCTGTAACATTGTGAAGATTTGAATCGTCATGGAAGTGATAAGTAGATTGACCTACTTATTTTTAGAATAGACTTGAGAGATATTTTTGTTTCAGACGATTCAAAAAACACAGACCTAGCACCGCTACGGCGAGTATTTTTGAAGAAGTATAAGGCAAAAAGATCATCAAGGATATATTAAACTAATTGTGTCAGCCTACTTATGAGCTTAAAGGATTTTACAAAACGAATATTACCCATTAAAGATAAACTGTACCGGTTTTCTTTGCGTATCGTCGGCAATGTCGCCGAAGCAGAAGATGTGGTGCAGGAGGTTTTGATTAAAATTTGGTCTAAGCATCAGGAAATGGCGCAGTATCAAAACGTAGAAGCTTGGTGTATGAAACTAACCAAAAACCTATCGATTGATAAATTGCGGTCAAAACACAAGCGGGTAGGAATGCTACCCGAAAGTTACGAATTGACGAGCAAAGCTTCTACACCTGAAGAGTTACTACAAGCAAAAGATACGGTCGCGCAGATTAGAATGTTAATCGCTGAATTACCCGAAAAGCAACAAATGATCATCCAACTACGAGATATCGAAGAGATGAGTTATCAGGAAATTGCCGTTGCCTTAGAGATCTCGATGGACCAAGTAAAAACAAATCTTTTTAGAGCTAGAAAAAAAATTAGAGCCCAACTCATAAATACAGAATCTTATGGACTATAATCAAGGTCAAATCAAAGCATTGCTAGAAAAATACTGGGAAGGGGAAACGAGCTTAGCAGAAGAACAAATGCTCAAAGCTTTCTTCGCGCAGCCGGAATTGCCTTCAGTTTGGCAAGAAGAAAAGGCTTATTTTCAGTTTTTACAACAAGAAAAGTCAATCCGTTTAACGAATGAAGTGGAAGCGAAAGTTTTAGCAAAAATTAAACCGCAACCACGAAGATTGACGCGCCGAAGTTTGGTGATTAATTTGCTCAGAGCAGCAGCGATTGCTTTAGTATTTTGGTCGGGAATGACTTATTTACAACAAGCTGATTCACTTGAAAATAAAATCTTAGCTTGGGAAGATAAGTACGAACCCGAAAGTCCAGAAGAAGCTTATCGACAGACGAAAGCTGCCCTCTACTTGCTATCGAGTTCTTTGAATAAAGGAACTAAAAAAGCAGTCCAGAGTGTCCAACGGGTGCAAGAATCCACCAAAGTATTGAAATAAACAACTTCCAAATAAGAAATACGCGCCATTTTACTTGATCAATAAAATTAAGCGGGTAACATTCAATTTTTAAATTTTAAAAAAGAACTAATATGAAATATGTATCAATTTTTATGATAGCTTTCTTTTGCTTCGCCGGGCAAGCTTCCGCGCAAGTAGATGCTATCTCTCAGTACTTCGATCAATACGTAGATGACGATCGCTTCACCGTAGTATACATTAGCTCAAGAATGTTTAAGCTATTTGCTCAAGCTGGCGATGATAACGATGACGAAGAAGAACGGGAAGTCAGACAAGCCATCAAAGACTTGAAAGGGTTACGAATCTTGACGACGGAAGAAACACCCCGCAAATTTTACAAAGAAGCCAAAGCTAAAATTAATACCAAAGGCTACGAAGTTTTAATGACCGTAAAATCAAAAGGCGATGACGATGTCGAATTCCTGATTAAAGAAAACGGAGATGATATCGAAGAACTTCTTCTCTTAGTCGGTGGTGATGAAAGCTTTGTCATGATGAGTTTTGTCGGCAAAATTAACCTCGAACAATTGTCTAAAATATCCGACTCTATGGACATCGAGGGCTTGGAACACTTGGAAGAATTGGAGAAGAATTAAACGGTTCTTTTTGAGCCCAAACGAGAATATAAAGCAGAAAACAAATTACCTAATCTCTATTTTATCCGCATCATCACGCGCTTTTAGCGTACCACTTTCTTACTTGTTTTGTCGGAAGCATACCGCCGTAGCAGTCATCACGTGGCTGACTACCTAGGGATTGCGATGCCTCTAATTTCGGTTAGGTAGATTTTTTAAACAATAAAAAGACAAATGAAAATGAAACAGTTAATGATCTTAGTCTTGTTGAGTATTCCCATGCTTAGCGTTGGACAAAATAAAGCGATTAATAATTTTTACCAAAAATATAAAACCTATAAAAACGTCACGAATGTCAGTCTTGGAGGTTGGGTCTTGAAGCTGGCAACAAAGTACGCGGATGATGACGAAGCAAAAGAGGCGCTTCGCCATGTTTCCAGACTAAAAGTCCTGTTTATGGAAAATGGGAACATCGTAGAAAAGACCGACGTAAAGCAACTCTTGCGACAAGTTCGAAACGATGATTTTGAAGAATTGATGACTATTCAGGATGGAAAGTCAAAGGTCAATATTTTCATCAAAGAAAATAAAAAAGCAATCACTAATTTACTAATCGTGGTGAACGGAGAGGATGATTTTGTTTTACTGAGTTTAAAAGGGGAGCTGGATTTTGAAGATTTGAGTAAATTAAACATTGACGTGGAAGGAGGAGAGTACCTCAAGAAGGTGCCGAAAAAGAAGAAGCTTATTCCACAGGCTTAAGAAAGAAGTTGCTTTGAAATGATGTTAGCAACCGAAGATAAAGGCTTGTAAATCAGGACGAAGCTCTTTTGCATCCCATCCGCAAGCGGTAAATTCTATTCAGAATTTATGCAGCCATAGCTGCGGTGACGAGAAATAAGGGGAAGTAGTGGGTTGCAATGCTTTAGCTGTAGGTATTAAGATCTATTTTTAAACAACTTCAAAGCCATAGTTGGTTTTTAGCTAAGTTTAAATTGTGCTAATTCGATTTTATAAGACAGAGGCGTATTTCGATACGGCTCTGTTTTTTTTTACAAAAAAGCGGACTTGTTTGAAAACAACTTCTTCCACAAAAAAATTGCTTTTGCTTACCCATTTTCCTAAGATTATTCCTAAGTTTACAATGCTGGCAGCCGTAAATTTGAGGAACTTCATCGTGCATTATTTAAATGAAGTTGTGTGCAAACTCAAGTAGCCAACTTATTTTTGAACAACTTCTATCACAATCTCCCTAAGTCTATTCAACGATGAAAAAACTCTTGTTCCTTCTTCCCCTGCTTTTTACCCTACAATTATTCGCACAAACTCAACCGCCCGCTACGGCGAGTGCAGATCGGATTGCAGAATTCCAAAAACGACAAAAACTCCTCTCCAATTCTCTCGTCGATCAGATTCCTTTTCGCTCGGTGGGACCTACCGTATTTAGTGGTCGGGTGACGGATATTGCCGTTTCTCCGAAAGATCCTAGTCATTTTTATGTCGCTTACGCTTCGGGAGGCTTGTGGAAAACGGAGAACAACGGAACTTCTTTTCAACCGCTTTTTGAGGATGAAATCGTGATGACACTCGGAGACATTGCCGTCAACTGGGATAAAAATATTATTTGGGCTGGAACGGGAGAAAATAACTCTAGTCGCTCTTCCTACGCCGGAGTGGGTATGTATAAAAGTACCGACGGTGGTAAAACTTGGGCACACAAAGGGCTCGGAGAAAGTCACCACATTGGTCGGATTATCCTTCATCCTACTAATCCAGACGTAGTTTGGGTCGCGGTATTAGGACATTTATATTCGCCCAACGAAGAACGCGGCGTTTACAAAACAACGGACGGTGGTAACACTTGGAAGAAAGTTTTATACGCAGATGAAAAGTCAGGTGCGATTGATTTAATGATTGATCCGAGTAATCCGGAAGTACTCTACGCTGCTACTTGGCACCGAGAACGAAGCGCTTGGAACTTTGTAGAGGCAGGCAAAGGTTCTGGAATTTACAAGTCATTAGATGGTGGCGAAAATTGGGAATTGCTTTCTCAAGGAAAAAGTGGCTTCCCTACGGGAGAAGGCGTTGGAAGAATTGGTTTGACGATGTATAAAAAAGGAACGAAAACGGTACTTTACGCGATCCTCGATAATTACGATCGCAGACCGGTTGAAAAGAAAGATAAGGACGATGGTTTGACCAAGGATGATTTACGCGAGATGTCAAAAACTGATTTTTTAAAATTAAACGAAAAAGAAATTAAGGCTTATTTGCGAGGCAATAATTTCCCTAAAAAATATACTGAAAAGAAAATTATTAAAATGGTGAAGGACGATAAAATTACGCCTTTTGCCTTAGTTGAATATTTGGAAGATGCTAATTCGTTGTTGTTTGATACACCCGTGAAAGGGGCAGAAATTTATCGCTCCGACGATGAAGGGAAAACTTGGAAGAAAACTCACGAAAACTACCTCGATAACGTCTATAATTCTTACGGATATTATTTTGGTCAGATTAGAGTTTCCCCGATGGATCCTGATAAAATTATCTTCATGGGGGTTCCGATTCTAATCTCTACCGATGGCGGAAAAACTTTCAAAGACATCAATCGTGAAAATGTACACGTCGATCATCACGCCCTTTGGTTGAATCCTAAACGAGATAAGCACATCATCTTAGGAAATGATGGTGGAATTAATATTTCGTACGATGACGGCGAGACTTGGGTCAAATGTAATAGCCCCGCAGTAGGACAGTTTTACGCCGTCGCAGTCGACATGGCAAAGCCTTATAATATCTATGGTGGCTTACAAGATA
>JBGCFY010000287.1:0-26589 GCA_045110315.1 Saprospiraceae bacterium | reverse complement strand
GTTTAGAGCATTACCTTGACAGGGTAGGGGTCGGGGGTTCGAATCCCTCCAGTCTCACATTTCTTTCTTGAAATATGAATAGCCGCAAAAGCACTTCAAATGAATGTGCCGCAATAATATAGTTAGGTGATAACATTAAGTTTTACATTTTTTTTGTGAAAACTTTTTGATTCTAAAAAACTTTACTATCTTTATTTTATTACTTTGAGAAATATAATCATTTCTTAACTCCGCTCTACAAAATTCCATTTCCCGCTCTATTATTTATATGAATTAGTGTTCTGTTTTGTAAAAAACACTATAGATGTTTACGTCTATTAAACTGTTTAATTACATTTCACCACAATTTTAAGGCACTCTATACCTCATGGCATTATGCCCAAGTATTGAGCTGTAATAATGAGTATTGTAGGATTGTCTTTATCCCAAATCAGAAGAGTATAATATATAGTTAATATTAGCCCTCAGATGCACTTCGGTGTGTCTGAGTTGTTTTACAAAAAAAACAAACCGTTGCCTTTCACAAAAGCGCAACGAAAGAGAAAACTTAAGAGATAGGCATTACAAATTATTAAAAAATTGGTTCCTTTTTATTCGTGAAGCTTTGTTTTCACTAGCCAAACTATTGGCTTAAAAGCATTAATACTCCGAAACTTATAGGTTGGTTCGGTAACTGATTTACGAAGCAGTTAAACCCGCAAGTTTTTACAAGATATTCAACGTGTTTTTCTAATATGGCCTTTTGACGGAAATGAACGATGCCCAGTCGTCCTTTCCGTCTTTTTTTGTCTTGAACTTTTTTTCTAAAAAAATAGTTTTATTCGTTAAAAGGCAAGACTCCGTTTCCAATTGAGCTCCGCTCGAACTAAAAAGTAGAGCATAAAGACAAGGGTTTAGCAACACAAAACTGCTGATCAAAAAGTCTCTGACCAATGCTTGGTTGGCAAGGTTTAAGATCGTTTTCAAACCACTTTCCTAAATAAACTGAAAAGCTTTTCCGAAACTGTCGTTAATCTCAGGAAAAATTATTTAATTTGCAGACCGATTTGAAAAAGATATTTGTTTCGACATCAATTCTGCTTCAAAATCTTGTATACGGGATGTAGCTCAGCTCGGTTAGAGTGCTGGTCTGGGGGACCAGAGGTCGAAGGTTCGAATCCTTTCATCCCGACTAATAAAAAAGTCAGTTGTTTACAACTGACTTTTTTTATTCCCTCAACCGATACACCCTCCTCAACTTTACTCGAAGTCATATCGAATCTGCAAATGTAAAATAAACTGAACGGGCGGTTCCAGCGCTCCTCGGTTGATTACCTTGTCAAATCCCACGGGATCAACTTTACTGAAGTAAAAAGTCTCCATTTTTCTAGCGGTTTTAACGGGATACCGATTTTTATTGATGGAAGTTTGTGACCAATTGGTAGATGAAAATGCCTGATATTTTCGGTAAGCATCTTTTGGGTAAACGATATTCATTTGTTCACCGTGTAAAAAGGGATGTTTGCGCGCCGTATAATTCATCAGTTGAAGGTATCGATCTCTTTTCTTTTCAATCGTTTTCATCGCTTCTTCAAAAAGTTGATCATAAATTTTTTCAACATCTTCCACAACGTAGTCTACTTTTACTAAATCATAAATACCTTCATCTGCTGCCTTGATCAAAATCTCTTCCAACTGCTCAGGGCGTTCGTAACGAATGTGAATATTTTTTTTGACCTCAAATCCCGTCACCTTTTCTTCGATGTAGTTTCCTTGTAAAAAATGCTCATAAACTCGGTTTTGAGTCGTTGCATCGATATAAATATTATCAGCTGGAATTCCCACCGCTTTTAATTTATTATTAAAATTCTTAATCCGGCGATTTAATTTTTGGTAAGCTTTCGGAGGGGTTACAGCTTCTTCGGACGCGCCAATAATGGCAATGTAATAATCAGCGGGAACGTTCATCAACACATTTCCAGACACGAGAATACCTGTGTTGCCGACTAACTGCGTTTTACTGGTATTCAGATCCAGACGATATTGATTATTTTGATTAGAATAAACGGCATTACCACTCACTTGGCTGAAAGAAATTTGCTTACAAATTAAGCATACTAAGAAAACTAGAATTGTCTTTTTCATTATCTTTTTTTCACAAACCTAAGCTGCACTGCTAGAAAATGCTTCAAAACGCCTTGTAAAGCGGGGGCAAAACGATTTACAATCTTTTTACAAAGACTTTTGAGGTCTTTACCTGACGCGCTGCCTTCCGATTCCGTCAAGTTTAGGCTGTTCTTTAGGAAGGCTTTGAGTAACGAAGAGGCTGCTCGAAAGATGGTGCAAGTTAATAAGTGAATTAACTTGCTTTGCTACTTAATCCTATTAATTAAATTAATTTTCGAAAGCTTTAGTATCTTTGAGCTTTGTACAGCGTTCATACAAGAAAGCTGTTTGAAAAACGGAGAAAATTCAATTTATGGATGATAATGTTTTAGATCAAGAAAAACCAGAAAACCTCAAGTTGGTTCCCGCTTCCAAAGTCAAGCGATTCTTTAACTTGATTCTTGATCAATTAGCGATTAGCTTTTTCTACCTTTTAATGGTAAATAGTCTGGGCGTGTTTAGTGCAGTAGATCTGACTAAACTTGACCAAGATCCATTGTCACTTGACTTGATGACGAATATCACTTCTATTCTTACGACGGCGATCTTATATTGTCTCATGGAAGGTTTACTCGAAGGCAAAACAATCGGTAAATACCTTACGCGTACTCGTACCGTTAATTTAGATGGCAGTGTTCCTGAATTAGAAACCATTCTCAAGCGTTCTTTTCTACGCGTTATTCCATTCGAACCCGTTTCTTTTTTGGGCGATCACCCGGGCGGTTGGCACGATCGCTGGAGCGATACGATGGTCATTGACGAGGATTTGTCCGATCCATCGCCTTCAGAGTATGTCTAAAAGAAATTCCGTTGGTCTTTCAATTTTTTAGTGCTAGCTCTGATATCGTTCAGTTCTATGCAATAAGAAAAAAAGAAAAAACAGTGCATCACACCAATTTTTGTCTTATTTTTGTTGTTATAGTGATACCAAATATTTCAAATCGAAAGAAGAAATGATAGCATTAAGTGAACCAATAGGAAGATTTGTCGCTTTAGCCAATCTTGAAAAGAATGTTTTTCCCCAAAAGTCAATTGAGAAGAACATTGCTGATATTGTAGATTTAATCACAATTAGAATAAAAGATAAATCATTGGATGAAGTTTCTGAAAGTCTTTTAGAGAATATATTTGACTTTCGGTTTGATTTGATTGAATGGCTTATAGATAATGATAAAGATTTCAATTCATATGTTGAATCTACTGACAAATACATTGCTGTAAATCTCCAACTAGCCCCTTTTTCCAATTTAGCAGAAACAATTTCAAAAACACTTTTAGCGTACCAAAAAATTATATCTCCAATATCTGATTCTATGTCAAATTCCTTTGAGGATATTTATGAGGATATTCAAAATAATACACCAGATTATGATTTTTTTAAGCTCCTTTCTCACCATCCTTCTCCGCAAATAAAATATCTTAAAAAATGGATCGACGCTTCCTTAAAGTTGGATATAGGACTAATTCTTGCAGATTTAATATTGACAAATCAAGTCCAACTTCCTAAGAAAAGGATAAAGTCTGAATTAATAGATTTTTTGGATAGCTCAATTACTAAGTTTGGTGCCTACTCAATTTTTACAGGTTTTTGGATTCCAAAAATTGAAGATGCTTCTAACTTAACGAATAGAATGAAGATCCTTTCTGCAACTACGGAGTTAAGTAACAAGTCATTTTATAAGACATCGAAAGAAGGATTTTCTAGAATGGTTAATAATTAGAAATGTATCCCATTCATTTAAGTAAAAAAGCCATAGAAGATATTCCTAAACTAAAAAAGGAGAATCCTAAATTTCCATCAAAGCTATGGGCACTTATTCTTGATATATTTAATAATCCACTTGATGGAATCGGACAACCAGAGCCCTTAAAAGGAGACTTGCAAGGTTGGTGGTCAAGAAGAATAACAGGTAAACACAGATTGATTTATAGAATAGAAAATGGAAATTTGGAAATTTGGAAATTGCATCTTGCTTTGGTCACTATGGAGATAAATAATAAATATACGTCAATAGTGGTTATTCAATAACGGAGAACATAGACCGTAAGGTTCACCTTAAAACAACTTTTATTCTTCATATATTAATTACGAATCAAGCATTTGTACTTGATTTGTAGGCAATTTGCTGTAAACTTCCGATCTTAGAATTAATTTTGCTATCTTAGAATTGTAACTAGATACCAACTCCAAAATTCTACCGCCAAATGGAAGACTCCGAAAACAACATTAAAATTGCGGATAAGCATAAATCTTATACACGCGATATTCACCAAGTCATTGATAGCGAAAAAGAATATCTTCGCCTTCGCCGACAAACACTTAATGAACGCGTCGATGAAAATAAGCGTAAACTTCCCGATGATATCAATCAAGATAATACTTGGGGATTATGTATCTCCGGCGGTGGAATCCGCTCTGCAACCTTAGGTTTAGGAATGATGCAGGCACTCATGAAAAATAACCTTTTTCGACTTTTCGATTACATGAGTACCGTTTCTGGTGGAGGATATATAGGTTCGTGCTTGAGTTCTATGCTCAGTAATGAGTACCAAGAAGTGAATAAGTTTGAAAAAACGAATCCGAATGCGAAAGAAACAACAGACGCCATTACCGCCAAGGAGCGAGCAGAAGGGATTCGAATGGTGCAATATGACAAGTTTAAACCGCAAAAAATAGGGGTAGATGCGGACGATTCGCCCTTTGTCGGACATCGCGGATTAGAGGGAAAAGAGTATACGCGTTCTAAATATTCTACTTTCGAAAAATTAAGTCTCAATGTTCGAGATCAATTACACCACTTTCGGCGCAACGGAGAATACCTCACACCCGATAAAGGCTTGTTTAGTTGGGATGTCATGCGTTTGGTTGGAACGCTATTCGCAGGAATTTGGCATCATTTCCTTTTATTTTTTCTCTTTCTAATCATTGTAATTTCTGGTTATTATTTCATCTTTCAGTTTATTTCTGGCGGCGAATATCCTTCTGTGAGTTTTAATGGAAATAGCGATCAATATCCAATGACGGCAATTGTTACCTACTGGATTGAAGAGGTGATGAAAAAGCCCGTGACTGAAATATTCAAAACGCTGAGCTACTATATTGTCTTGCCAATTGGATTGATTATCATCGGATTTATTTTTGGGGTTCGGATGGTTTACAAAGTAGAAGATCAGGTCAAAGTGATCAAAAATGATCTGGAACGAGAAAAGGAAGGAAAAGAAACTGCCGCAGACGAAGATATTCAACGCTTTGCAGGTTCAGATTTAGAACGTCATTTTTCGTCACCGATGATTGGTAAATTATTTTTCCCCAGTCTATTCTTAGCGCCGACAATTTCCATTATTCTCGCGTTAATTTTTCAAACTTTCGACATTTGGAACTTCAGCTCTCGGGATGGCTACTGGCTACTTTTTATTTTACCATTTACCTTAAATCTAGGAATGGTACTCGGTGCCTTATTTGCAATTCCCGTTCGAGATCGAAGATGGAAATTTGGCTATGGAAGAATTTTTCGTTCTTTTTACAGCGGTATTCAGGGGGCTTCTTTCTACGGACTTCTAATTTCTATTTTAATCCCAATTGGTATTCTTACCTTATTTTCCACCTTTTTTGATCGACGTTTAATAATTGCCTTAGTTACCGTTGGTGTTAATTATAAAATCGCCAGTTATTTTATTGGCAAGTCAGGAATTATGAATAAAATCGCTAAGGTTTTACTCAAACCATTGTTGTACTTATCGATTCTACTTTTTGTAGCAATGAGTTTCTCTGCGATTTTCTCCCTCATGATGGAATTAGAATTAACCGTTCCAGCATCCGCGCGCGGTGTTTTCCTTGGGGAAGCTTACGTCAATCTTTACGCGCTATACATCCTTATAACTGCGGCGGTTTGTTTTGCCATGCTCGGCTACTTATCGAATTCGAATAAATTATCAATGCACTATTTTTATCGCTACCGACTTACCGAAGCTTTTCTGAAAACGGATGCGATGATCGAACGTCCCATGTCGAATGGACACCGTCAGCAAGGAACACCGTTGGTCAATGTTCGGAATCATGATAATCTTCGGTTGTATCAAACGGGAGATATTGGAGAAGGTAAAAATTTAAAGCACGTTGCGCCTTATCATATTATTATTGGCGCGATTAACTTATCGGGTTCCAATGATTTGATGCGTCGTCGGATGAAATCGGAGCACTTTCTCTTTACCAGAAATTATATTGGTTCTAAAAGTACCGGCTACGTCAAGTCTAAAGAATTTGCTAAAGGAGAAGTTAAATTGGCTACAGCCATGACCATTTCTGGTGCCGCAGTTTCGTCTCAAATGGGAGGAATGACCTTCGCCGCCCAAGCCTTTTTTATGACCTTATTTAATTTGCGAACGGGATATTGGCTTGACAATCCTTGGTTTTACAGCGAAGAGAATGCACCACGTCATCCTTCAAAAGTGCATCGTTTCTTTTTACGACTCGGCGAATGGATTCACAAAGATTGGACGTTTTGGCCGTATTACCTTTTTCAGGAATTAATGGGGAAAGTTTCGGCACGGGAACGACGCGTCAATGTTTCCGACGGCGGCTTTACAGGAGATAATCTAGGTTTAATTCCATTGTTGCAAAGAAGATGTAACCGAATCGTTGTCTGTGATTTTGAAGAAGATGGCGGCTATCAATTTGGTTCGCTCAACCACGCCATTCGCATGGCGAACGTAGAATTAGATGTTCAAATCGAAATTAATCTCGATCCATTATTACCCAAAACAGTGGAAGGTCAAAACTATTCACTCAGCGAAAAAAGTGTCGTTTTAGGAAGAATCTCTTATCCTGAAACAGAATCCCATTCTGCCACCGAAGGCTTACTCATTTATCTAAAGTCTTCCGTCAGTAAAAGAAATGTAGAGGAAGCCATCAAAGAAGAAAATTTTGAAGATATACCGGTAAGTGCCCTCAATTTCCTAAAAGCACACCCTGATTTCCCACACCAATCTACTGCCGATCAATTTTTTGATATTGCTCAATTCGAAGCACATCGCACAATGGGCAAACACATTGGAATGGAAGCAGCCCGCTACATTAAAAAAGCCTGGAAAGACAATTCGTTAGAAATGAAAATAGACGTTCCTCAAAATAACCCTGACGTAAAATCTTAATTTCTCTATCCGAAAACAGCAGCCTGCAAGTCGTTCTTTTACGGTTTGCAGGAGCTTGCCATATCCTGAAATACACTTATTTTTATTTTTTTAAAATAAAAAGTGCTCACCAAGCAGCATTTTCAACACTTGATGTATCTATCTTATATCATCCTTAAATCTTTGAAGATTTACTAATACCTCAAATTTTGTTTATGAAAACGAAACTCCACCTCCAATTACTCGGTTTTTTCCTTTTTGCTAGTCTAAATTTCCTCCATGCCCAGTGTCAGATTAATAATGCAGGGATTGTTTACCAATGCCAAGAAAATAATCCCTGGGATCCTAATGATGATACCTTCACTTTTACCCTTAATCCAACGGGAACGGGACTAGGTTCAAGCTACTTTATTGAAGGAAATATCGGTTTTGGAGAATACGACTATGGTGGTCCATCGGGGCCTTTTGGTCCTTTTCCGGTGGACGCCGCTACCGGACAAGGTGGTGAATTTTTCTATCTATACGAAGATGGATCAAATTGTAATGGCTTATCGGTACTCGCTTATCCGACAGAATTATGTTTCAATTATATTGAGGGACCAGATTTATTGTGCGCGGGAGAATGTGCGACTTACACGCCTTCTTCGCTAGATCCCAATGCCAATGCATTTTATTTTTGGGAAATGTCGGACGGTACAACTTCTACGGAAACTTTCTTTACCCCTTGTTTTCAAGGTCCTGGGGTTTATAATATCTATTTAACGACTTTTGACTCTTTGCAACAGGAAGAAATGGATACTTTCTTTGTTTATATAGAAGATTTCTATACACCAGAAATTAACTCGAACTCCACGACAACTTGTCCGGACAATGGTGGAAATTTCGATTGTGATCAAGTTTGTGCTAATAGTCAGGTTACGTATACCGTTGATGGACCAGGAGGAGGAACCACTGCAATTTGGAATGTTTCAGGAGCAGCGTCTTTCGACGACTTTGGCAGTTATATTATTGTCAACTGGGGAGCCGCAGGTGCAGGGACCGTTAACGTAGAGACCTTTTCCATTACAGGTTCTTGTGGAGGTTTTAATTCACTTTGCGTTAATATTATAGAAAATCCAATTGCCGAAATCAAATCGAATCCCCCCGTAATTAATGGCGTGGTAGAAATTTGTGAAGGTCAAACTTTATTTTTAGAAAATCTTAGTAGCGGTGCTTCAAGTTACCTTTGGGATTTTGGTAATGGCTTGACGTCTACGGAGGCAAACCCAACGACCGTTTACACCACGGAAGGAACTTATGAAGTAAGTTTAATTGCTTACAATGATTGCTTTTGTAGCGATATCACAAAAATTACCATTAACGTCGAAGATGCCATTAGTCCAGAAATTCAGTGCGTCGGAACAATTTGTGAAAACGAAACGGTGACCTACACCACAACGGCAGATTGCACCGTTTTTAATTGGAATATTAGTAGCAATGGTACTATCACCGACGGCGGTGGAACGAGTGATAATTCGATTACCGTAGATTGGGGCTTAGGGCCAGTTGGAACAATTGAACTCCTCGTTGAATCTTGCAACGGAGATTATTGTATCGCACCTGCCATTGAGGAAATAGGAATTATCTCAGACGACGCAGAGATTGAAGGGAAAGAAATCGTTTGCCTCGGCGAATCGACAAGCTATTCCATAACACAATATGATGGTACAGATTATTTTTGGGAAGTTTCTAACTTCGGAACGATTGAATCGGGACAAGGAACAAATTCTATTATCGTGAGATGGAATGATAGTAATTTTCCAAGTGTTAGTCAATCTGTAAAAGTAAACTATAGTAGTTGTTACCTAGAATGTGGTGGAGAAGATACACACACCGTTAATATTCGACCAGGCTTCTACGCAGAAGGACCAATCGAAGTTTGTAAAAACTCAACGACAGATTATACCAGTAGAACGGATCAAGGTGCTTCGACACTACTAAGTTCTAATTGGGAATTAACCGCAGCGGATGGTAGTGTAGTTTGGAATGCAGCAGCAAATAGTCAAGTATCCATTGATTGGAATGTCAATCCGGGACAATATCTTTTAACTGTTTTACCAGCCGATCCAACGGAAGTTTGTGAAGATCAATACACGGTAACCATTACCGTGGCAGATATTCCACCACCAGTGAGTAGCATCAACGGTGAAGACTTAATTTGCCCTGGAGAATTTTATACTTATAATGCTGTTTCTACACAACCTGAAAACAACTTCGAATGGACTTTTACGGATGGGAGTGGAGTAGTTACTATTTTAGGAAATCCAGTGAATCACGCTTGGGCAAGTACTGGACCGTACGTCGTTTCGGTTGCTCAAATTAGCAGCACGGGACTAGCTTGTAAGTCAGCCGAAATTTCACTTAACGTGAATGCTATTGCTGATTTTACCTTAGCAGGAACAGACGAACTTTGCCAAGAAGAAATTGGACAATATACAGCGACAGACTATGATAATGTTGAATACGAATGGACAATTGACCCAGCGGATGCAGGAACAATCATTACGGGAGATAATTCTGCTACGGTTGATATCTTATGGCACAAAAGTGGTCCCGCTACAGTTACCGCAGCGCTATGTGGATTGAGTAAACAATTGTCCGTCACGGTAAATGCTTTACCCGAACCTACCGTAAATTTTCCCGCCGCCCTTTGCCCTGGAGCTACAGCTTCAGTAAGCACGAATCTCGTTTATGATGCTTACGTTTGGAGAAATGAAAACGGAGGTATTGTTTCGACGATGGCTAATCCTTCGCTGAACGGAGGCTACTATCAAGTAGAAGTAACCGATGTGAATGGTTGTAAAGAAGACACTACCTTCTACATCGAAACTTTACCCTTACCAGTAATTTCAATTTCTACGCCTGCTAGCACAGGATACTGCACAACGGTTGATCCGTTGACGATTTACGCAGTGGATACGGACGCAGGATATACCTACGATTGGTATAAAGACAATGTTGCTGTAGGCATCACTACCGATTTTCTATCCGTGAATGATTTTGGAAATTATCGCGTAATCGTAACGGATGAAAATGGTTGTACCAATAGCTCTAATACGATTAATATTTTTGAATATTGTGGTCCTTTAAGTGGGGGAACGTGTACCGGCGGAAGTTGTAATTTACCACAAGATTGTCCCGGTACTGGATTAATTCAATTTGATATTCAATCGACGAGCGAATGTAACGTTTCTAATTTTATCAATACTTCTACCAGTTTTGTGCCTGGAACTTTTACTTGGAATTTTGACGACCCAGGAAGTGGAATTAATAATTCTTCGAATCTAGAAAATCCAAGTCATACTTATTCTAATGCTGGTTTTTACAAAGTACTTTTATATGGTAAAGTCCCAACGGCAACCGGAGAAGCTACTTGTTGGTTAGTGAATGTAGACACTGTTTTAGCCGTAGCAGATTTTGATGCTGAATTGGCTTGCGCAGGTTCTACGATTCAGTTAGAAGACTTATCAACTTTTATTCCTAGTCTGACCAATCTTACGAGCTGGTCTTGGAACTTTGGTGATCCTTTAAGTGGAATTGATAATACCTCAAATTTACAACACCCATCGCATATTTTTGCAGTAGATGGTACTTATACGGTAACGCTTACCATTACAGATGCGACGGGTTGTACTTCAACTAAAACGCGCGATATTACGGTTCATCCTTTACCAGCGGTTAGCTTCCCACAACCGGTGATCAATTGCGAAGGTACTGCGATGCAATTCGATCTAGTCGGTTCTCCTAATATTACTTACGTAGAATGGGATTTTGGCGATCCAGCAAGTGGTGCGGCAAATCGTTCTGAACAAGAAAATACCTTTCACATTTTTGCGACACCAGGGAATTACACGGTTACCTTGACTGCTGAGAATATTTATGGCTGCCAAGATGTATATACAGATGTGATTGTGGTTGAACCCAATGGCTTGAATGGGGAGGTTGACTTTAGTAATGCTTCTCCCATTTGCGAAGGCGATGTTACTACCTTAACCGCACCAACGGGTGGCATCGAATGGCTTTGGTCAACGGGAGCTCAAACAGAAAGTATTACGGTAAGTGATGCGAATGTATACCAAGTAACAATTACCAATAGTGAAGGTTGTACTTACGTGCCAGGAAAAGCAATCGTAGATGTAATTGCTGCGCCGACTACGGAAATTAGAGCGGTAACTTACGACGATTATGGTCAGCCAATTGGGTACAGTTATTTAAATTATACCATTTGTGAAGGAGACGATGTTTTCTTACAAGTAGAAGACAATGCACAGTATACTTTCTCATGGTCAAATGGCGAAGTAGACGAAACGGAAATCGTCTTTTCCGAAGAGCGTGGAAATCTATTGGTTGCTGGAACGTACGATTTTTCAGTAACGGTAACCGATAATGATACCGGTTGCTCAGATGTCGAAGGTCCTTTTCAAGTAGTGGTTAATCCTACGCCAGTTGATGTGATGATCAGCTCCTCGGCACCATTACCAATTTGTGGAAATACGCCAACGACGCTCTCTGTTAATAATCCTGATCCAGCTTTTGATTACGTTTGGAGTAACGGTGTGACCGGAACTAGTTTGTCTACTTCTTTACCCGGAGCATATTACGTAACGGCTATCAATAGTTTTGGCTGTGAAGCAGAAAGTGATCGAATTATCATTAATGCTGGTCCAGATATAAGAAGAGTGCCGGGCGGTTGTTTTACTCGCTGTAATCCAGATACGATTTGTTTGCCAAGTATGCCTAGTGTAGTGAGTTTCCAGTGGTACTTAGATGGCGTAGCAATTCCTGCACCAGAAGGAACCGTTGCCGATTTGATTGCGACGCAGAGTGGAGATTACCACGTAGAGATGGTGGATAATATCGGCTGTGTTACGGAGTCTGGAATCCTTAGTTTGGAACTTTTGGATGGTTATGGAACGTTCGAAGGAAATGTTTACTTTGATGTGAATGGTAACGGGGTGATTGACGCAGGAGATACTGAAATGAGCGATGTCGATATCCAGCTTACGGATAATACTGGAGTGCTAGATACAAAAACTACCGACATGGATGGATTCTATACTTTCCAAAATATTTTATCTCAACCTTACACGCTAGTACTCGATACCATGAGCATTCCTAGCTACTACAGTGTAAATCCAGTTGCGGTAGATTCGCAATTAGTCGGTTGTGATGATTTAGAAGAAGTTAATTGGTTGGTTTACTTAGATTGTCCAACACTTTTGGATACCGTTTATTTTGAAACTTGTCCGAACGAACCAGTCGTATACAATGGTACTACTTTATTAGCCAATACCGAAACCCCTTTTACCTTCGTAACGAATTATGGTTGTGACTCTATCGTGCTCGTTATTGTTGAAGATCTAGGATCTAGTGCGGGGAGTACGCTCAATCTACAGACTTGCGCAGGCGGCACGACTACTTACGAAGGTGTAGACTTATCTCCGGGCGACGTGATGGCTTTTACTTTAAAAAATCAATTTAATTGTGATTCCATTGTAACGGTAACCGTTGCTGAAATTCCAGTAATCACGACCGCACTCACGCTTAATACTTGCGCAGGTAATAGCATCGTTTACGAAGGCTTTGATATTGAAGCGGGAACGGAACGTCTAGTCGAGTTAGAAGGATATCTAGGTTGCGATTCTTTGGTCAATGTAAAAGTAGAGGCTTTCCCAACTGCCGATTTTGATTTGAATACCAACTTGACTTGCTGGAATGAAAACTTAGGAGAAATCTCCGTAGCGAATCTTACCAGTGGAACGGGGCCGTTCGAATATTCTTTGGATGGCGTGAATTATCAAGCTGATCCGCTGTTTGAAAACTTGAAAGGTGGTCAGCAAATGGTTTCCGTACGAGATGCAAATGGTTGTGTGGTAGAAAAAGAAACTACGATTAGTGAAATTTCACCGCTCACCATTACCAACGAAAACACCATTTTCCCATGCTCCGCAGAAAGCGTAGAACTAGCAGTCTTAGCGGTAGCGACCAACTCTGCGGGAATCAGCTACAACTGGATAGACGGAGAGACCGATGCCACGATGGATATTAATGAACCCGGACGATACTGGGTAGCGCTCAGTAATGAATGCGAAACGGTAGAACACACGATCGACGTACCTCTAGCAAAAGATGACAATACGGAGTTCTTGTATCTCCCTAATGTTTTCTCTCCGAATGATGATGGTAATAACGATTTATACGGTGCCTTACCGGCAGATGACGTAATCGTTTTAGCATTTGATCTTCAAATTTTTGATCGCTGGGGGAATCTCGTATTTATGTCGAACGATGTGAGTAAGCTTTGGGATGGAAAATACAAAGGTGCGAGATCAAGTAGTGGCGTTTTCATCTGGAAATTAAAAGCGACGATTGAAAGTTGTAACCGACAAATTGATCTTACTAAAAATGGAGATTTGACCTTACTGAAATAAGGAAAAATATAAGAATATAAAAATAGGGATTAACTGCTATTAATTTAGTATTATCAAGGGATGAATCTAGTATTCATCTCTTGTTTTTTTGTTGTAAATGGACTTCAAAAAATACGGCTATTAATCTAATTCTTGCAACCAACTTAAAATTCTTTTTCGCAATTGCCGATCATAATATACCCAATTACCGGCATCAAGATGAGAACCTTCATTGATGATAAACTCTGTCAATAGCGCCGCATTATTTACCTTGAATTTTTTAATAAAATTATAAGCAGAATCAAAGGGGACGAAACCGTCTTTTGTGCCGTGTATAAAAAGAAGGGGAAAGTGTTCCTTCGCTTGTAAGTAATTGATGGGATTTGCTTGCTGAAACATTGGTTTTTCTCGATTACCAGTAAAATCGAGTAATGGAAAACTATCGCGCATACCATTTAAATCTAATGGGGCTCCACAGAGAAAAATACCCGCAAACATTTTTTGCGATAAGCCAAGAGTAGCTAAGCTTTCTCGATCGTAGCCAATTAAAGCGACGAGATTTCCACCGGCGGACATTCCCCCGAGCACAATTTTGTGTTCCGCTAAGGAAAACTTAGGAAGGACTTCTTGCATTTTCTGCAAACAAGCAGAAAGATCTTCCCGAATCGCTTGATAGTTATACTTTGGTGCTCTCCGATAAGAAGGCATAATCACAGGATAGCCTTTTTCCAAAAAAACTTTGGCGTTGGCTTTAAACATCTCGGGGCTACCCGCCCGCCAACCACCGCCGTGGTAATAAAGGATAACTTTATCTTTGACCACCAGCTCCTTTTCTGGCATCATCAAAATAAAATATTGCTTTGGATGATCGCCAAAGTTAAAACGTAAGGCTTTGATGTGTCCTACGGAGATGCGCGCAGTTTGCAACCAATACGGGATAAGGTTAAGCGCTTCTCGTAATTCGGTGGTGGTGAACAAAGGCATAGATAAAGTTAATACGCTTTAGGAATAAGCAAAAAAATATGATGTGGAGGAATAAATGCCTCCACATCATTAAATTTGTCCTAGTACAAAAATCAACTAGGTAAATTAAAAAAGAGCTTGTTACTAATCACACTCATATTGAAAAATGTAAGTTTTTCCATTTGGATCACTCGCCGTAGCTTGAAAACCATTACTGCTGAAAGTATTGTCAGAAAAAGTAGCACTCTCGATGGTTCCATTATCATCAATAGATTCCGAAGTTACAGAATTGTTGAAGTGGAAAAAAGGTTGACCTAAAGCAAGACCGTACGCAAAGGCTTGATTATGGGTAAGTCCAGTAACGATGCCTTTCCCTGTACCGAAAGTATATTGGTGTACCTCTTGAAAAATAGGAACCGTCCAAGTAAGTGCATTACCATTCGAGTCAAAACTGTAGGTCAAAGTCTGATCTCCACCCAATCCGGTACGCAAAACAGTAGTAATATAACCATCGTTATCGTAACTTGGCGTGAAGACGTAGCGTTCATCTACGTTCGGTGCTTCGCCCCAATTTTGGGAAACGGAAGCAATTTTATCTCCATTGTAAGTGAAAACATTTTCTACGCGCGGTGTAAAGCCGCCATCTGATGGTAAAAGCGCACTCGTCACATTACCATTAGCGTCGTAGGTGAATTCGTAGGTTTGTAATCCCGCTTCGGTAATTCTTCCGCTTGAATTGTAAGCGATGTCAAACAAACCTAAAGAAGTCGTTGGGTCCAGTTCTAATAAGACGGAGGATAAGGGACAACTTTCGGCTGGCGTTGCGTCGTCGTCGTCGCTTTTACAACTAGCGATAAGTAAACTTAAGAGTAAAAGAGCGGATAAACATTTTTTTAATTGCATTGCAGGTTTTTTTTAAACTTTAGATTATTTTTTGCGCTGCAAAGCTATATACTTTTACACATATAACAAAATAGAATACACGATAACAAAAGCAAGGTTCCTTTTTGACTCGTTCTATGCTAGCGTAAAGGCTTTAAATGTCTAAGTACTTAAGCTTTTGTTTCTTCTTCATCGCCTCGCATTTCCATGAAAGTGTTAAACAAATGATCATTAGTAATTAAACAGCCTTGTTCCATCATTTTATATAACTCGGCAGAACGATTTGGGTCGTAATTTTTTTCGGCTTGGTACATTCTTAATCTGGCACCGGAAGCCCGAAGTTGAGTAATCATTTCCTCGGGGGTTTGATTTTTGGTAAAATCAAGTGTTGACTTTCCTTCGACGGTAAGCCCAACCATTACCATTTTATCTGCTTGGCAGTGGAAAATATTAAGTCCTTGCTTTGCTCGATGCTCAAGGTATTCGATCTTTTGTAGGGTTTTCTCAAATACGATATCACTAAAAATATCAATGAGTCCTTCCGCTTTTTTAGGATCTTCGGCTTTGATCTTTTGCCAATCGTCGGCAGTAATGGTATTAGAGGAGAGAAAATTAACAAATTCAGTTTTCAACTCTTCGAGTTCTTCTTGATCTAAACGACGGTATTTCATAAAAATAATTTTACTTGATTTGAAGGCACGAAGATAAAAAATAGCGACTTATTGGTCGAGGAATCCTAGGGAAACATTTATTTTTTCGTAAAATTGTACTTCTGTTGAGATTCTTGGTCAATTTCACGGGACGGTGAATCATTTTAAATGCTCAATTATAACCATCATGTTTAATAATTTAACGCCCAGCGACTTACTTAGATTTCTAGTTTGGGCGATTCTTGGTCTGACGGGTTTATTCGTCACGGAGCATTTTTTGTTGGGACAAGTCATCCCTTATCTCAGTCTATGGCTTTTTGCTTGTCTAGTACTAGCTTTGCTATTTTTGATTTATCGCAAATTAGTGATTAATTTCAACGTACAAAATCAACTCGTACGCGATAGTTTTTCGCAAGTTTCTCCGCTACAATATTTACATCAAATTTTGCCTTTGCGCAAAGCACTACCTTCTATGCGTGGTTACGTTGCGTCTCCCGATTTTTTAGCCATCTTAGCAGATTTAGTGCTCACGAAAGAAACAAAGACCATCGTAGAGTGTGGCTCTGGCGTTTCTACCATTGTAAATGCCTATTTGTTGGAAAAACTCAACGCAGAAGGACATATCTACTCTTTGGACAATGATGCACACTACGCGGGAATTACCCGAGATAATATTGCTTACCACGATTTATCCGACTGGGCAACAATCGTCCACGCACCAATTCAGGATTTTACCCTAGGACAAGCCGCTTGGAAATGGTACGCAACGGATTTTTTAAAAGATCTTCCCACGAGCATTGACCTTATTGTAGTAGACGGACCGCCTTCTACCTTACAAAAAAATGCGCGTTATCCTGCCTTACCCCTTCTATTTGATCGGTTAAGTCCTACGGCTTGTATCATCGTAGATGATTGTAACCGCAGCGAAGACAAAGCTAGTGTGGAACGTTGGCTCAAAGAATATCCTGATTTCTCCGCTCAATGGTATTTTACGGAAAAAGGAACTTACGTATTGACACGGAAGTAAGGCGATTTCTTTTTGTGTAAAATTTTGTGTAAAATATTTTAAGCGAATCCTCTGCTTTTCCTTGCTGGAAAGTGATACCTTCTATAACACCTTTCATAAGATAGTTTTACACGACTTCTTTATTTAAATTAACCGATTTTAAGCAATTTCCTCCTTTCACTCTATAAGTTGGCACTACTTTCTATCTTTCTTTTAGCAGTTGTTTTAAAATGGAGATTGATATTAGCCGAAATGTTGGAAGTCAATGGTTTGTAATTAAATTATCTACCTATTTTAAAATAACTTCCGACTTAAACTGTTACTTTTTGTATCTTTTGTATTATGAAAATAAAAACTTCAATATGAAAATGAAATCCATTACAACAAGCTTATTCGCAACTTTATTTTGTTTTACGCTAGCTTTTCAAAGTTGCCAGAATAACCCAACCTCCGACCTTACTACCGTTGATCCAACGCCAGAAGCAAAATTAGAAGAGGCTAATTCGTCGTTGGCAGCTTTAATTAATCCACCTTTCCAAGACTTAGGAGTAGCTTACGAAACCTTTGAACTAAACGCATCGGAAGCACAAAATTTGGCATTAACCAATGGTACGACGATAGAAGTTCCTGAAGGTGCTTTCGTTTACGAATCGGGCGAACCCGTAGAAGAGGATGTTTTACTCGAATATCGAGAATTTCACGATGCTGCGGATTTAATGACCAGCGGTATTCCAATGGCAGTACAAAAAGAAGACGGCACCGAAGATCATATGCAAACGGCAGGAATGTTTGAAATTAAAGGTCGAGTAGGAGATCGTGAAGTTCAAATTGCTCCAGGAAAATCTATTAATGTAAACCTAGCTTCGCGGGTTGATGACGGTCAGGAGTACGATCTTTGGTATTTAGATCCATCGGCTAACAATTGGGACAATCGAGGTTTATCTACCATTTCACCAAATACCAATCAAACGAAAGCGCAACGTGATTTAAAGAGACCTGTTGCTCCCGTGAAACCAGTCGCTTATGCTAAAACAAAACCAGTTTTAAATTTTGAAATTAATTATGATGCTTTTCCTGCCCTCAAAAATATGAAAGGGATTTTGTGGCAATACACAGGAAAAGATCAAGCCGACGCTCCAGAAAATAATCCTTGGATTTTTGAAGAAAAGTGGGACTTTGTAAACCTAGAAAAAGGAACAGATGCAAATTCTTATATCATGGTATTATCGAATACCGACAAAAAATATAAAGCCATCGTTAGCCCTACGAGAAAAGGGGATGATTTAGCAGCTGCACTTGACGATTATAGTCAAGCGATAGGTACTTACAAAGCTAATCTAATGACTTACCAAGAAAAAGCGTCCGCCTTAGCTCAACAAGATACGTATACTCGTACGTTCTCCATTCAAGAAATGGGCGTTCACAACTGTGATCTAATTATTCGTTGGCCAGGTGCAATGGCTTTTGAAGCGGATATTGACTTAGGAGAAGGTGTTTTACCAGTAATCAAAGAACAAGCGGTTCTTTATCTTGTAACGGGAGAGGGCAGAAGTGTGATTCGTTACAATGGTAGAAACTTGAAAAGATTCCTATTCTCTCAGGCGAAAGACAATTGCTTAGTTGCCGTTTTACCAGACAATAAGGTCGCTACTTTCTCTCAGGAAGATTTCAAAAAACATAGATTGGAGTTGAATGCTGCGGTGAATAAGCGCTACACTTTCAAAATGAAAATGGAAGAGAAAAAGATGGAGACCTTAGCAGATGTCCAAGCTTTAATTGACAAAATCAGCTAATTATTACAGTGATTACCCAAAGTCCTTCTGTTGCCCCGTCGCAACGAGAAGGACTTTATTTCATAGTTAAGCTCAGTACGTTCCCTAACCATGCTTAAACTAAACTTCCTTATTTGAAAGCATCAACACAAAACTAATGCGGCAGTATTTATTATGCTTTTTTCTGCTTACCATTTTTGCTGATTTATTCGCTCAGCGTAATGCGTTGTTTCCCATTCGTCAAGCACATAAATGGGGAATGATTGATGCTACGGCAGCACTAAGAATTCCCGCGAAGTACGATGCGATTGCGGATCAAGATTTTTATAAATTATTTCGTCGAGATACTACTACTTTACGCTTGCGAAAAATATTATTAGATCAAAAAATTGGTCTGGTAGATTACGTGGGCACCGAAATCATCCCTCCTAATTTTGAAGACCTTAGACCTTTCGGGCGTCGATTCGTCGCAGCTCAAGTAGACTCCTTTGAAGTTGCCTATAATTTACAAAATGAATTAGTGATTTCAACACCGTACAAAAAAATTGCTTGGCTCGAAGACAATTATTTTGCCGTTCAGCGCAATGGACTTTGGGGCGTACACGAAGGGAAAGGAAACTGCCTTGTAGCTCCTCAATTCAAGAAAATTAAAAAGGTCAAAAGACTACGCGCGAAAAACTATTTTTTTCAAGCGTCTAACCAACCGGATTCCAAACATTGGGCATTGTACCGTAAAGATGGAACAATGGTTTTGCCCGAAATTTTTGAAAAATATCTAATCATCAATGATCGGTTCTTAGTCGCAAAACGAGAAGAGCAAGGCTTTGGCGCGTGGGACAATGAAGGTAAGCCCATTTTAGAAGAAGTCTGGAAAGGGGTACATTTTATTCCGGAACATTTTGTCAAATTAACCGACGAAAAAAATGCTAAACATCTTTTCATTTTAAGTCAAAATGCCTTACTAGATTCTGAGATTGCGTATACGGATTTTCGCAAGGGACGACCAGGTTACGTTCGTTCGGTCAAAGGAAAATTAGTCGGATTGATTGATAGTGTCGGGCGAGAAGTTTTACTGCCAGAATACCGAGCAATTGAATACGCGGGATTGGAAGATTTATATTTTGTGCGGAAGGGGAAATGGGCAATGTTTAGCGTAGCAAAAGATAGTTTGCTTAGCCGAATGGAATACGATCGGATCAGTCCATTCAAGGAAAATGTTGCCGTGATTGTTAAAAATAGACTGTTTGGTTTGATGAATCCTCAAGGGGAAATAGTCGTAGCACCAGAATATACGGACTATCAACGAGAAGATAATTTTGTGAAATTCTTCAAGGGTAATGAGTTGACGATGTTCGAATTGGACGAAGAAGGAAATATTTTGAGCGAAGAGTATTACGGCGAAACATTTACGCTTAAAATTGGTTTTGACTTGGTTAATGGTCCAGACTTAACGGTAGATAGCAGTGCGGTAGGTGGAGAGAATATTTTTGTAAATGGTCAGGGCGTAAGAGATTATAGTTTACAACAGAATAGCAATCTGTGGTGGAGAGAAAATCCAAAAACACGGCGTTGGGGTTTAGTAAATTTAGAAACGGAGGAAACCTTGATTGAGCCAATTTACCGTAACATTGGTTACGTAGGTAGTACCGACTGGACCGTTGCTTTTAACGATAGCGAATATATTACTTGTCCCTTGGCAAAATTAACTGCTCACCCTTTTCGTGCGTTACAATCCAAAGCTATTTTTAGTCATCAACAAGAACGGTTTTTAACGCCATTTAACATTATGGGAATTCGCTACGAAGATTTTGAATCTGGAAATCCCGTTGCTTCTTTTATTGATGAAAATGGTCGGTTTGGTCTGATCGATAAATCAGCGAAAGAGCTTGTTGATGAGCAAGGAGAACCACTACGCTTTAGTTACATCGGTGCCTTCCGATTAGGGAAAGCACGGGTGGCGATTGAAGGAACGATTGGAAAGGTAAAAGAACAAGCAGACGAAAAACTAGCTTTTGCTTCAATTACAAATTTTGTGAATGCTTATCACTTGAATGGAAAGGAACGTGCTTATCCCAACGAAGAATTATTTGTCCGTGCCGGAAAATGGGGCTACTTGGATACTTTGGGAAACTTAGTGATTGATGCGGTTTATACTTATGCGAATAACTTTGAAAAAGATAGTTTAGCGATTAATAGAATAGGAGAATTTTGGGGAGTGATTAACGAAGCAAACGAAACGGTTTTGGATTTTGAGTATACCAGTATTCAACGATTCAAGAATGATCGGTTTAAAATTGCTAAAAAAACTAGCAAATCTATTTTCTACAATACGATGGGAAAAGAAATTATCGGATTGAAGTACGATCGTTTTGGTCGGAAGTCAGAAAACTTAATTCGAGTTAAAGAGGATCAATATTGGGGATACGTAGATGAATTGGGGAACGAGAAAATTCCTTGTCAATATGACGAAGCTAAAAATTTCCAAGATGGTTTAGCTGCTGTACGGCAAGGTCAATTTTGGCATTTTATTAATAGTAGGGGAGAAGTGGAAGTTGATTTGTCGGGCATCGCTCCCAAGGTAAAGGTTAAAGACGTTGGTTACTTTAAAGATGGTTTAGCTTGGTTTCAAGCGGGGGATAAGTTTGGTTACTTTGATCGTCAGGGAAATGTACGACTCGCCGCAAAATTTAAAAAAGCTTACGATTTCTGCAACGGTGTCGCTCCGGTACTTACCGAAAAAGAATGTGGATTGATAGACCAAACGGGAAACTATATCTTACAGCCCGGTGAGTATAGTTATATCGGTCCTTTTAATGTTCATGGTCTGGCGATGATTAAAGAACAGTATGATGGTTGGGTTGGACTGATTAATACCAAAGGGGAAATTGTTGCGCCCATTAAGTACCAGCAAATTTTACCCTACAAGGATGGTTATGCCAAAGCAACGGGTATGCGTGGTCTAGGAATGTTGGATGCTACTGGGAAAGAAGTTTTTCCAGCTATTTATGGAGAAATTGGTGCAATCTCAGAAGGTATGGTTGCGGTGCGATCTTCCTATCGGTATACTTCGCATTATGTCAATTTGAAACACGAAAAAGTTTTTAAAGGACAGCAATACGATATTGCGATGCCTTTTTCGTCGGGACACGCCGTCATTCGAGAAGACGAACGGAACATAGAGACGCAGTTTTTAATTAACAATCAAGGTGAGAAGGTTCACCCCGAATGGAAAGACATCATTCATGCTTATTCGGAAGGGATTTATGGCGTCTTGAAAAATCAAACGGCCGGTAGTATTGCAAGTTATTATTTTGCGAATGAAGACGGAGAGAATATCTTTGGGAGACGTAGTTTCATGGAAATCAAAGCTTTCAAAAATAGTATAGCGCCAGTAAAAGATCGCTACCATTGGGGAGCAATCGGTTTACACGGGCTTTATCTAATTCCTCCAAAATATAGCAGAATTACCATTTTACCCTCGGGAATGATTCAGGCTCGACCGGGCGTTATTTATGGACTTTCCGATAGACAAGGGAAAATATTAATTCCCGTCGCCTACGATAAGTTGGAACTCACCAACAAGAAAAGATGGTTGCAAATAGAACTAGGTGATCGCGTTGGCTATGCCGATTTTAATGGCGAATGGATTTGGGAATTACAACGGTAAATTAAGAAGTGTCAACCGAAGCTTACCCCAATCCAATCTAATCTATCTTGATAAATTTCTTCGATTGCTGGTTTTGATTTGTCTGTAATTTAATAAGGTAAAATCCTTTCGGTAACTGTTTTACCGCTAGCGGTAACTCATGTCTCCCTTTCGACAAATTACTATTTTGCGTAAGCACTAATTGTCCACTCTGATTGTATACGAAGAGGGCTACAGAAGACGATTGCGGAAGTATAAATCGTACCTTTAATTCGTCCTTTACGGGAATTGGCGCTAAAGCAAAAACCAATTGCTTTGAAGCATTTTCTACGGATTCAATCGGGTAGACAGTTCTTTTTCCATCTAAGTCTACTTGTGTTAAACGATAATAAGTAAGCGCCGCAGGATTTTGATCTTTGTATTGATAAAAACTCTGAGTGGGTTGATTGTCCGCTTGTTCCAAACGAGCTAAGCGTTCAAAAACAAAACCATCCGTAGATTTTTCTAATTCAAAATAGTGATGATTGATCGCTTCGCTAATTTCCCATTGAATCAAATTATGTTTCTTCGCTGCTTTTGCCGTAAAGCTGATTAAACTGACGGGCAAAACGACTCCGAAACGATGTTGCCCAACATTGGATAAATAATCTTGTCCGTATCCTTGCCACTCCGACGGCAGATAAGTATCGTTTGGAGCGGTGACATTTGATTTTCGAATTAAAGTCATCTCGTCCCCAAAATAAGTTCCTCCACCATCTTTGACGCCAATCAGGTCAATAATTATCTCCGTCCCATTATCATTTTTTCTTAAGGCAATTGGATCATTGCCATTGAAGTTTAGAACAGCGTTACTCGTAGCCAAATTCGTTTTTGCCATTAAATCGGTATTGCTAGAATTATTATTGGTAATTAGATAAACGCTCTGGTCTGCTAGGTTTCCAGACAAAGGTAAACTACTCCAAGTTCCACTGCCGTTCGTTTGTTTGAGTAAGGTGTAATTGCTAAGATCAACACTGTTTCCCGTAAAATTAGCGATTTCAATGGCCTTGTTAAAAGAGGAACCTTCTACGTATTCCGAGAGGAATAAATCACTCGCCAAACCATTATTGGTTGATACTTGTCCCAGTAAGGTATCGCTAATAGTCAGATCTCCATCGGCAAAATTAGCGACCACGTAGTAATAGTAATTACTATCCGTCATCACGTTGGAGTCTGTATATTGCAGAACGTCATGGTTAAGGTTAGCCACTAAATTAAAGTCAACATTGTCAACCGATCGAAAGACTTGATAAGCCGTTTCAATGACCAAGTCATTCCAACTGACTTGAATTTCGTTGGTCGTCGCACTGATGATGATATCAGGAGCGGGATGTGTAATCTCCCAAGCATCTTTAATGCGGGCGGGATAAAGAATAAAAGGATTCCGATTGCCTTGATGTACGCCAATTGCTTCATTCCTACTGATTTCATCGGCAGTGATAGGATCAAGAATATGCCAAGTATATAAGGTGTAAAGATCACCAATCAAAGAAATTGCGCCCGCTTCGGTTGGATACATCGTATAAAAATAAAAAATTGCACGCGCTAAATTTCCTTTGTGGTCTTCTTTGGGTTCAAAGACTCCGGTCGTTGATTCACTATATTGTTCAATATTAGTAGTTGGTACATTAGATTGACTTTGATCGAGGTACATCCATTTGTCGGTACTACTATCTTCAATTTCTCCGAAAGCTTTGTTGGAGCGAGTACTATTCCAATTCTGATACGTTGGAAAAAGATGGTGAATATCAGAGACCATAGGTTCCGCTTCTCCAAAGAAACTTTGCGGCACGGTATGTTCACAATTGATTGGCGTCATTCCGATTGTTCCGGCTGTTCTATTGGTATCATAAGCACGATATTCTTTGTAATCAGAATAAACGCAAGTTACCGAATCCTGGTGATTGTCAATGATGTTGTACATATAACTCCGCGCACCGTCTACGCCCGAATAGCCTAAAGTATTGTGATAACCATCATACCAATTTGCTTTAAGCCAATTCCTCAAATTAGAACCGGATAAATTATTAGGTGGAGCAACTTGTGCGGTAAGGAAAAACGTTGATAGGAGTAGAACGCTAAAAATTATGGTTTTTAATGGCATGGGATTATATTTGAAGAACTTCTGAAAGTCGGGGAGAGTATGATTGTTGAGGGGAAAGGGTAGACTATTAGTTCAAATACTGTGCCTAGCCATAATTTTTTTTGTGAAAAAAAGATTGGCACCAAGAAATGGTGCCAATCAAGCAAGAGAACAGTCAAGGGATCTTGGGATTATAGTTTTTGATTGAGCGGATAGCTTTGCTCGTTTATATCTATATCGGATAAGTATGAGGAATCTTACCCTTGAGGAAAAATTATTTGAGTAGTTTAATATATCAAGAATCCTTACACTTTTACAGAACAGGATTACCAAGCAGCCTCCGCTTGCAAAAAATCCGCTTCGGAAAAATGAAAAAGTGATGAGCATTCCCACTAGAACACCCATCACTTGAGGAAGAAATAAACGATTCGTTTTACTAAACTAACTTATTTTGGCAGATAAAAACGAGTTTATAAACATGATATTTGTATAAGTTATTGGTTGCTTTAAAGGGCTGTGTTTCAAAACTGATTCTACCAAATCCAGTTGAGGTTTCTGTATTGAGTATTCCCCCAACGCTTACAAACGTGATCAGAGTCTAAGTACTCAAAATCTACGGAAGTAATGGTTCCGCTGATATTTGGATTGGAGCCACCACCGACGGTTACACCAGCACCAGCTTCTACAAATAATACTTTGCTGACTACACCTTTGTTGTATGCTTTTTTAATACCACTTACCGAACGGTAGACTAAAATTGGTGAACCGGAGAATTTCATTTTAAGTTGACCATCCCATTTTACTTCTAAGTAATCTGTATTTACGTTTTGCCAAACTTTGAAAATCCACCAGCCTCTTTTTTCTTCGTATTTTGTTTTTACACCAATACTGCGGTAGAAAAATAAGTTTGTTTCCCACTGTACAGATTTCATATTTCTGTGGTGACCATAACTTCTGTGCTTTGCGTTTGTTCTCCAGCCGTATCCAAAAATCCAAAATCTATCGTCTAGTTCTACCGTTGAATGCTTCGCAACGGATAAGTGATCGTTGATGACGTGGAGTTCTTCGTCTGGTAATTCATACTCATTGCTATTACTTTTGAATTCTTCTACTTGGTCGTAGTGACCAACAGCGTAAGAGAAAGCAAAATTTTCCTCTACTCGGTAGATTCTATCTCCAACTTGCATTTCTAAATTAGGATCTAAAACAGTAAGTAATAAATGATCATCAATAATGACCGTAGGATCGCTATTAATTGTTGCAGGATCAACTAAAGGATCGTTGTCATTAAAAGGAGTGTTGATCATAGTATAGTACGAAGTGAAGCCTAAATCTGCTTGCATAGAGGAAGTTTCTTCTACGTCAGCATCCATGAGTTGTCGTACATAATCTCCAAATTCATTTTCTGTTTCAAAATGTAGACGACCGTCCGTTACCTTTGGAATAATCGTTTCTTCTCCTCTCAAGGTATTTTCATCTTGAACAGGATTTTGAACACTAGATTCTACGTCTAGTTGATTTTCTTTAGAGCAACTAGTCATTAAAAAGACTAAGGCTACTGCAAATAAAAAATAATTTTTCATGGGGGATAAGTAATTTGAAATGTTGATTTTCATAATAGATTTTTAAAATAGATTTGAACTAATTTTAATTTTTTTTTAGTTCAAAATTGAGGCTTACTCTATTGACTTGGTTTTTCAGCATCGACCATTATTAAAAGTTGCGAAGCAATTGTTTACTTGTTATCCGCAATACACCATTATATCGGAGCGACCCATAAAATCTTACCTAAGTGGAAGAAAAAAAATATTTTTATAAAAAAAT
>JBGCFY010000286.1:0-19695 GCA_045110315.1 Saprospiraceae bacterium | reverse complement strand
CTTTTTTCTCATTCCAAAACCAACGATCATTCTAAGTGACCAAGGAAATCATAAGCCGCCAAACCAAACGCTCACCACCATTCAAACCCAAGCTAACAAACAAAAAAGCCAGAAAAGAAACGCCGACCCTCGTCAACTCCGTTCCTTTTCCGGCTTCCCGAATAATAATGTAATAATAAAAACCTACTGCTTCTTCCCCTTAATCCGTTCCCAAAGCAAGCTAAAAATTTTGTCCTGTGTGCCTTCCGGCGGACCACCTTTCGCCTCTTCCATATAATATCCATCTTCCCCCTGATCAATCAAGCGAAACCGGAAAATAAAATCGTCGCGCCCATTGCCCGTTCCCGAAAAAGTACCAAAGCGCAAATCATTAAACTGATAACCTTCTTCGGTTTTCAAGACATTGAAAAAGTCGTTGCTAAACCAACGGAGCGTTTGCAAAGTGTAATCGCTATCTAAGTTTTTCAACAAATCGTGGTTCTTTTCTAGCTTCGTGAAACTGACATCGACCTCATCAAACAAAGAATATTGACCTTGGTAAAAATGGTCTGCCGTTTCTGCCGTGCAAGTCCAAACGATGTTATTAAGAATGTAGGGATTGGAAATAAAGCGTTCCACCGGAATATTTTGCCGCGCTAAACTATCCGCAAAAATGCGATCAATGTGCTGTTTGTTAAATACCGTAAAAAGCATATACAGCGAACTCAAAGCAATCCCCGCATAATTCCAAACGCGCCGATTTCGCGAAGTTTTTGGCTTAAAAGCCGCCACAATCAAACAAATCAAAAAGGGCAGTGTATACAAAGGATCTGCCACCGAAATAGTACTCCAAGCCACCCGCGTATCCGCAAAAGGCGCAAACAACTGTGTCCCGTACATCGTAAAACAATCCAAGATCGGATGTGTCAGCAAAGACCAAAAGAATAGCCATTGCCAATCCCGCACACTCGCTTCCGGCGCCGTCCAATTCCCAGCAAAATAGCTGCGTTTGATACTAAAATAGCAGATCGCTGCGAGACTCGTTGCCAAGATAATTGTAGGAACATAATTGCCAGGAAAAAAGCGTTGCAGCACAAAATCCAAGGCAAAACCGACCAAAATCGCCGCCATGACTTTGAAAAAGGAAGCAATCCATTTATGATAATGACTTTTATAAATATAGTTGACCACCCAACCCAAAATAACCGCGCCCACCACGCTAAACGCAATGGAATGACTGATACCTCGGTGAAAAGCCAGATTGTCAATATTGGATAAGAAAAACTTGCCGAGTACATCTAAATCGGGAATGGTGCCGCCGATTGCACCCCAGACCATCGCTCGGTTGCCTAGCTTTTTGCCTAAAACAACTTCGCCCGCCGCTGCGCCTAAAACAATTTGAGTAAGTGAATCCATGAGTAGTTTCTGATCGTTACAGTGTAGTTAAGTTAATGAAGGGAGAACAACTGAAAGTCTGCTTAGTTGTTGAATTGCACTAAAATTTAAGTGCGTTGTTTCCTTTTCCCGAAAGGGCAAAAATAGGAATTTCTTTATTCTCTAGGGTGAATCGTTCCCGTTTTATCGCGCAGCGAGCCACCAGTTTTATTGCGAAAGACGGCTACGATTTCTGCAGCGATGGAAAGGGCAATTTCTTGTGGTGATTCTGCGCCAATTTCTAAGCCGGTTGGACTGAAGAGAAAATGGAGCTGCTCCAGAGGGGAAGCTCCGAGGTCTTGCTGCATTTTGAGTAAGCGTTTTTTTGGTCCTAACATTCCCAAATAAGCAGGTTTTTGTTTGATGAAAATCGGTAACATTTTTTGATCCCAATGATAATCGTGGGTCATGAGTAGCACCGCAGTGTAATCGTGAATTTTGATTTGTTCGACCTCTTCGTAGGGAAGAACTTGCTTGGCTTGCTGGTAGACGGATTTGGGGATTTTTTTCTTTTTGCCAACGACTATTGTTTCCCAGCCCATTTCCGTCGCAATGCCCAACATCGCCTGAATATCATAATTATCACCGACAATCACCAATCTCGTCTCTGGCCGAATATACTCGATGAGTAATTTGAGTTGTTGCTGGTTTTTATTTTGACAAGGAAAGATCCGAGGTTTCTTTTTTTGTTTAGTTTCTTCGATGAAATTAAAAAGTAGGGTAGGATCGACTGTTGCAAAATCGGGTACTGACGTGTTAGCGCCAACTAAGCAATGCATTCCTAGTAATGAAGATTGCTCGGGCGCGTCAATGACTTTGAGCAGGATAGAAGCTTGTTCGGCGGTGCTAATTTTTTTAAGCAAATTAATTTCATTATTCGGATCGCTGGGATCAATCGGTGTAAAAAGCACTTCAATTTTACCATTACAACCCAAACCCACACCAATCTGATTGCTGTCGTCGTCCATGGTATCGTAAATCACTTTCGAGGCTTGGTTTTTAAAAATGGCTTTTTGTGATCTTTTCAAGGCATCTCCTTCCAAGCAACCGCCGCTAATTCCACCAATCCACAAGCCATTGCTCCGCACCAACATACGTGCGCCAATTCTTCGATACGAGGATTCTTCTACGTTCACGACCGAAGCCAAGGCAACTTGCTCTTGCTGAAAATCAATATGCTCATAGGCCTGAATAATACTTCTAATTTCCTTCAAAATATAAGTCGCAGATTTAAAATTTGCCCAAAAATAACTAATAATTTCAAACTTTTGGTTAATCCTTTTAGCTAGAGCTAAAAATGGGAAATCAACTTTCTTGCTGCGACAAGGCCAAACTTCCGCGTAAAACAATAACGGCTTCTCCTTTGAGGAGTAACTTTTGATTTCCGATCAATTCCAATTCCATAAATCCAGTTCGCGCGGAGGCTTGAAAAGATTTGAAATGCTGCTTCGGAATGCGTACTGCCCAGTACGGGCAGAGAAAAGTATGCGTTGCGCCAGTCACCGGATCTTCGTTGCTGCCACTCCAAGGCCAAAAGTAGCGGGAGTGGAAATCGTAGGCTTCGCTGTCGTCTTTTGCGGTGACGAGTACGCCGTTAATCGTGTCGTGGGCTTGTATGAGTGCGTTGAAATCGGGTTGCAATTGCGCTAGTTCGGAGGTACTTCCAATTTCGAGTAAGAGAATATTGGTTTCTTGGTTGTAAACGGAATTGTTGATTTGCTCAATGCCTAGAGCCGAAAGTAGGGCAGGTGGCGCCGCCATTGGTCGGGTTTCATAGGTAGGGAACTCCATGATCAATTGTTTGCCGCTCGCTTTGACGGTAAGTTTTAAGTTTTCGGTGGTGATGAATTCAATTTCAGAATGTTCTGTTTGGTCAAAAATAATTTTGGCGGAAGCTAAAGTGGCGTGACCGCAAAGTGGAATTTCCATCTTCGGAGAAAAATAACGAATGCTATAAACGCCATCTTGTTCCGTCGTTTGCACAAATGCCGTTTCTGATAAATTAAACTCTTGTGCAATCGCTTGCATCTGCGCTTTCGACAATGCTTGCGGAACGAGACAAACCGCTGCTGGATTTCCTTTAAATATTTCGTTGGTGAAAGCATCTACAATAAAACTTTTCATGCGATTTTTTTTGCTAGCGGTGAGTAAAATTTAGGATAAAAGGAATAGCATCATTTACAATTACAAAGATAGATTTTTACAGGATTTTGGAATGAAATTTCATCGCATTTAACAAAAAATCAAGTTTGAACGATAAAACAGGACATTTCAACTTTAATCTAATTTTTGTTACTGGACTAGGCTTAATTTAAAATTCGAAAGCTTGAAATTACTTTAAAACGATTTTAAAAATCTTTAATTTATGTATGTACAAAAAGCAGTTTCTAAAAAAATAAATTGGCAAAAAATTAGTCTTAGTATAGCTTTACTTAGCTTACCGCTATTAACTTTTGCGAATGAAGGACAAAAAATTATGCATGGACTTTACGAGTTGATTATGATGGCAATCGCATTTGTCGTATTCGTTATTATTCTCCCGATGTTTTACTTCCTCCCCAAAGGAAAACCCCGATTTTACGGCTTCACTTTTCTCAATTTTCTCTTACTTGGTTGGCTTTTGTCGAGGGAATCGATTCACTATGACTTTAACTGGTCTGGCAGTGGTGGTGTGTTGATCGTTTCCTTAGCGATACAATTTTTATATAGCTGGTACGTCTTTCGCCGGAAAAGCGAACAACTGGACGAAACCGTTTTAGATCAACCGTTTGATTAAAAAATGGTAAACGGAAGCTTGATTGGTTTTTATAAATAATTAAGCTTCCGGTCCCCGCCATCGACTCATTAGTGCTTCCTTGTGGGTAATGGCAATCGGTAACAATTGTCCTTGGATGTCTGCTTGATTACCCTCAATAAAGTTGATGGCATCCAAGGCAACGATGTAAGAACGGTGGATGCGTTGAAACAAACTAGCGGGTAAACTTTGCTCCAAGTTGCCCAAAGTATCTTTAGTGAGTAAGGTTTTATCAGCAGTGAAAACTTTAACGTAGTCGCCGTAAGCTTGTAAATATTTGATTTGCTCCGGCGCGAGTTTATACCATTTTTTATCCGACTTAATCATGATCGGACTGAGCTCGTCAGTAGTCGAGGGTTGCTGATTCAATTGCTCGAGCTTTACAACTTGTGCTTTGATTTTTTGGGCTTTGTAAACAGCTTTTAAAAAACGATCTAGCGAAAACGGTTTTAATAAATAATCAACTGCATCTAATTCAAATCCTTCCACGGCATACTCTGGATATGCCGTAATGAAAATAACCAAAGGTGGATTCGGTAAGGATTTCAAGAAATTGATTCCATTTAACTTGGGCATATTGATGTCGAGAAAAAGTAAATCAACGGTTTCTTTTTGTAGAAATTCTATGGCGTCAAATGCATTGCTACATTCTCCTTTTAATTCCAAAAAAGAAATATTAGTTAGGTAATTTTTAATAACCTTTCTCGATAAAGGTTCGTCGTCGATAATTAAGCAATTTAGTTTCACGATAGTGCTATTTTTAGGTGTACGATAAACCGATCTTCCAAGTCTTCGATTTCCAAAACGTATTTTTCTGGGTAGAGTAAGTCCAACTGTCGTTTTGTGTTTTTCAAACCAATCCCACTGTAAGGATTATTTTCAATTTCGTCTAATTGTCCTTTATTGTTTTCTACTCTAAAATCAATTTGTCCTTCTTCAATCTTTAACCGAATCAAAATATAAGCTTGGTCTGGATTGCCTTTAATGCCATATTTGAAACCATTTTCTACGAAAGGAATTAAAATCAAGGGCGCAATTTTCTGATCCGTAATTTTACCCTCCAACGCAAATTGAATTTTAAAATCTGGATGGTCTTCGACTCTGAGTTTTTGCAACTCAATGAAGTTTTCTAAATACTGCAACTCTTTTTCTAAAGGTACAAAATCGTCCGTCGCTTCGTACAGCATATACCGTAAAGATTCGGAAAGCTTCAAAATGATTTCTGGCGCTTTCTTCGTTTGTTCCAACGAAAGGGCATAAATACTATTCAAACTATTAAATAAAAAGTGAGGATTAATTTGCGTCCGCAAAGCCAATAATTCCGTTTGCAGTTTTTCTTTTTTAATCTTATCCAATTGGTTCTCTGCTTGCCGCAATTGAAACCAACCTTTGGAAAGTTTGAGCAAACTCGTCAGCAAAACGTAGACGATCATGAATTGTATAATATGCTTAAACTCGTAATAAGAAATAAAATAGTAACCCGGTAGAATCCAGTCGGCAAAGTAATCGAACGTTAAGATATTGAGAAAACTCCCAAATCCGAGTAGTGGAATCATTAAAATAGCATATACCACGTATTGTCCCTTTCGAAGGTGCCTCGGAATCAGAAACTCTAGATTAAGATACACCGTAATCACCAAGCTAAGATGAAAAAGCAAGGTGTATAGAATATCCGTTGTACTATATTCCTGATCGTAAGCAAAAAAGCGAAGTAGTACGTAAAACGAAATCAACCAAAATAAAAAATGCCAATAATTTTTATACTGGAAGATATTATTTTTTTTCATAGCCTTAGATTAAAGTTTTGGTGCTAAGACAATCGCCTCGGTATATGCTTTATCTTCTTCTGCGTATTTTAGAATAAATTTTTGTAATTCTTTGGTGCTGGCGGTAAGTACAATGCCTTTTTCCGTCCTTTCATGTTTGATCCGAATTCTACGTTCTTTAAATAGTTTTTCTAACCAATCTGCATCAAATTGCTGGATAACAATATTGCCCTCTACAAATTCTGCTTTCGCAAAACTGTGTACCGGCACTACGTGCATTTCAGAAAAAGTATTTCCCTTGGGTATTTGAGGTGGGCTAATGGGATCTGCTTCGCTCACTTTCGAAATTGGATAAAAATCAAAAAATAAGTATTCGTCGAGCTTTACCAAATGTACTTTAAAATGAGCAACTTTACTATTCTCCGTGTGGATTAACTGATAGGCTTTTTCCCCTTCAATGGTTTTGAATTCCCATTCGCAATTTCCACCAACGTAGCTTTGTTGTGCTAAAGCTTTATGGGTTACAAGGTCTTTCGCTGTGTACAAAGGATGTAGAGAAGGAATACAACCTTGCAGTAAAAAGACGGCAAAACAACAAAGGGCGGCTAATCTCAAAGGCATCATCATATCTAAAGCGTTTAAAAAATAATTGGAGTAAATGATATTTACAAGATAAGTCAATCGGACTAAAATGTCCGTAAAAATCGGTGAATCTCCTTAAAATGAAGCTGAAATGCTAGGTCTGATGACTAGAAGGATTCAAATCAGGGTTTGTTTGCTGTTTTGTCGGAGTGACTTGCTGTAATTTTAGCGTTTGGAAGTAAATGACGAGGACTCTTTTAAAATGTTGTTTTTGTTTATGGGTTGAGGTTTTGGTTAGGAATTAGAGGTTCCGTTCCCTTGTAGCTATTAGGTTTTTATGGTTGTTTTGTTACTAAGACTTATGGTAACAGCTAAAAGTTCCAGCAGAACGATACCTTCGTAAAACAAGTGTATGGAACGATAAAATGCTCCGTAGGTGCGACATCACAACAGCCATACTTACTAAAAACCGACCTACTTACTATCGTGTTTTTTGACTTGATCTATCCTTGTTTCGTCTCTTCGTCCAACGCCGTTCGGATCGCTACAAGACGGGCTTTTATTGCATCTTGCTTACTAACCAAGGCAGTGATTTGTCGTTCTTCTTGTTGCAACATTTCGTCAAAATTTCCGAAGTTGCGGTCAATCTTTTGCTTGATGTGATTGATGTATACTTTGAGTTTTTCGTTGACTTCTTCTTCCAATTGCAAACGCCCTTTAGCAATTTCCACCGAATAACCATTGATGACTTTCTTGCGTTGTGCGCCAATCGATACGCCCGCAAAAAGTAATCCGACACCCGTTAAAATACCACCTGTAATGTCAAAAACAGCGGTGTTCGTCAAGGTCGTTAAAATGACACCAATAACTGCGATGCCACTACCCGTTGCTAAATTCGTAGATACATTGGTTTTCTCTGGAAAGAAACCTTCATCCGCAAAATTTTCTGAACGATCCAAGAATTTAGAAAATGCTTCTTGGAGTTCTCGCAAGACGTTAGCTCTTTTTTCGGCGATGTCACTGAAGATCTCGTGGTCGTTGGCTAGAATCGTACTGCTACTTTTGATTTTTAAATCAATCATTTTTGCCATTTGCTGGATGTGTTCCGCAATGTCTACCACGCCATCGTTAAGCTTTGCTTTAAGTTCTCGGTTGAGATCATCTTCTAAGGTTTTCGCTTGATTTTCCAACCATTCTTTTGCCGATTCTTTTTTACTAAAAATCGAACTAAAAGATCGCTTAATCATCGAGAAAAAAGATAAATTCTCGTTGAGTGCTTTTTCTGTTTTTAAAGTAATGCGATCGTAAGACGTGAGGAGATTCTCCACCAAAACGTCTACTTGCTTACTCGATTTAATTTCTTGTTGATCTAAGGTTGCTCGGATATCATCTCTAAACTCCACGTCGGCTTGCCATTGTCTTTGGCGTAAGCTTAAGCCCTGATGAATGCGTTCGTTGATATTTTGCGAAGTCTTGATGTTATTCTGCAACTTCAAAATGGGCGCTTTTCCACCCGTAATATTTTCACTAATAAAATCTCGCATCGCGGGGAAACCACTCGTTTCCGTTTCGCCTTCTTGTTCCGCTTTTGCTGAAACGGAAAATACGATCGGATCTTGAATGCCTTTTTTTGCTGCGTACTCTTTTACCCCATTTTCATTCACCGCTAAATCCGCTTCGTTCATCAAGTCTTTTTGTTGCAACACAAAAATGATCTTTTTCTGCCAATCACTATGGATGTAATCGAAAAAATCCCACGCGGATTGTCGATATGGATTCTTAGCTTCGAAGACAAAAACAATTAGGTCGGAAGCGGGAATAAATCGCTCGGTAATCTCTTGGTGGTGTTCAATAATAGCGTTGGTGCCCGGCGTATCCACGATGGCAATTTCCTTGAGAATATCAATTGGTTGGTGGATTTGCTTCAAGTAAGGATTTACAGAAATAAAGCGCTCTTCTTCTCCGTACACAATTTGCTGAATCGTATCCGTCATCGGAGAAGCCGCGACTTTACAAATTTCCTTACCCGCGGCCAGCAAAGCATTGATAAAACTACTTTTCCCCGCCTTGACTTCTCCTACAATTACAAACATGAAAGGTTCGGAAACTCGGTTTCGCAAATCGCTTACCGTTTGTGCCAACTCGGTGTGACCAATATCGATGGTTAGTTCGTGCAATTCTTGGACGATTTGATCGATTTGGGTTTTATAGGTTTTTAGTTCTACGTTTAGTAAGTTCTTCATTGGTATGTTTGCTGTTACGCTGGATGTTTAAGTAGATTGTAAATTTACTAATTCTTGTTTAGAAGCGGTTTGAATTTAACACTTTGATTTTATGATGCCCTCCTTTACAGAAAAAGTCTTTTATTTCTTGGCGAATTAGTGAAATGATCTATAAAAGTACACGCTTTTCCCACTTTTTAGAAGCGGTCGCCCTATGTAGACGTAAAAAAAGTGGATTTGGTCATTTTTGAAAGGCATTTTCTAGGATCAAAGGACTTTGTGGTCCCGTACAAAAGAGTAGGTCAAGCACACTGAGGTTCGCTAAAAAACCTGTTTTTTCTTCAAAAACTTGCCCATATTTAGGCGTTTTAAAATGTGGATCTGGCGTTTTTAGCTTTGCTTTGGGCTGTAGAAAACTTCTACCATCAAGCATATCGGTAGGCGTTTCCTTCAGGAAAACTTCTTGGTGTAAAAGTTCCGCTTCTAGCCCAATTAATGCCGCTATTTTTTGTAAAATGTCCCAATTAAAATCAAATAAGAATTCATACTTTTTTTCATAAAAAGCGGCAAATTCCGGTGCATAATGGTCAAAAAACGGTGCGTTACCATATGCCGCACGGATACCTCGCCAATGTTGTTGTTGCCAAGGTAAATCGTAGGCAATGCGTACTTCTCTGATGGATTGCCGTTCATTTTTTCCTTTTTTCAAAGGGATAGATAAGCGCATTAAGCCATTTGGACTAGCGATGTAACAACGATTTCGATAAGAACCTTTCCGGTAATTTTCTGCACTTTCAAGGCGTAACTCCGAATAATGCATCAATTTGCTACAATACTGGATATTGGGCAAATAATGGAGTGCTAATAAAATACGGTTTTGATTCATCACTTTGTTTTAATCCTAACCGCAAATATACAATTTGCTCGGTGATTTTTGTGAGTAAAATTTTATTGCTTTCCCGTCAAGTGGTAAAAGTCGTCCCAAGTCAAGTAATGGACTTTCTTTGGTGACACTAAAAGATTGGTCGCCATTGCTTCGCCCAAAATGCTTACCGGAATGCCTCGATATTTTCGCAAAGAACCAAATAGCAAAGGGCGCAATAAAGGCCAAACGGCTAAAGTAATACCTTGTAAAATACCGTAGCGATTTTCTGGCGTAAGAATCATCGAAGGTTGAAAAATGTTGAAAGACTCAAACTCAAGGGCGATAATTCCTTCCACAAGTTCTCCTTTTGCTCGCAGAAAAAAAGAAGAGGAATGCGCGTCAATACCAACGGAGGATAGTAAGGAAAAGTGTTTTACACCCGCCGCCTTGCAAGCTTTCGCAAAATCTAAAACGGCTTGCTGGTCAATGCGTAGAAATTCTTCTTTACTGATTTTGGAAGGTTGTCCAACGCCCAAAGTACAGATCGCAAATTGATGTCCGCGAAGGTGTTTTTGATAACTATCGGGTTCAAAAATGTCAATTTGATATTGCTGAACGAGCGACGCAGGTAAATTAGAGATTTCGCGCCGACCCAAAAGACTTAGTTGTTGGAGTTCTGGCATTTGGAGCAACTTTTTGAGCGTTTCCGTGCCTACGGCACCAGTGGCGCCCATCATAACGACGGATAGTGAATTGGTAGGAAGAGGAGTTGACATGAATTGAGCTATATTTTAATTGCTAAGCGATTGGTAGTGCATAAAACAAGTGATGATAAAGCAGAAATATAAGTAAAAGGAATGGAAGGAGTTTAAATTGGCTTTGCATATTGGTTAAACGCATCAAATTATTTTTAAATAATGAATATTGAGTAATGGGGGTTTGAATATTGAGTAATAGGGGTTTGAATATTGAGTAATGAGGTCTTGAATATTGAGTAATGAGGTTTTGAATATTGAGTAATGGGATTTTGAATATTGAGTAATAGGATCTTGAATATTGATTTGTTGTCCATTTTTGGTAACGTTTGATCATCTTTCAATCAATATTCAAGATTAGATATTCAAAAACCAATATTTCCCTTCTATTCTACGGGATGAATATTTGATGCGTTTAACCTGCTTTGGATAAGTTCATTTAGTATCTTTGCTTTTCTAATCTGACTTCTACTATGAATCAATACCTACAACATCAAACGCTTTTCGCACCCCAAATCGAACGTAAACCATCGGGTAATTTAGGAATGGTGATCGTAATTCCTTGTTACAATGAACCCGAGTTATTATTTAGTTTGATGGCTTTACGCAAATGTACTTTGCCACGGGTAGACGTTGAGGTGATCGTCTTAATTAATGATAGTTTGACGGATACACCGACTGTGAAAAAGGAAAATGCAAAGGCTTACGAAATGGGGCAGGAGTGGGCGCGCAAAAATTTTATTTCTAAAATGCGCTTTCAGTTTTTATATCATCGAGACTTGCCAACAAAGTCGGCGGGCGTTGGTTTGGCGCGAAAAATTGGGATGGACGAAGCTTGTTTTCGACTTGAAAAAATTAAGCATCCGCGTGGAATTATCGTGTGTTTTGATGCAGATAGCAAATGTGATAAAAACTATTTATTAGCGATTGAAGAACATTTTAAAATAAACCCCAAAACAGAAGCTTGTAGCATTCATTATGAGCATCCATTGAGTGGTCATTATTTTGAAGAAGAGATTTATACGGCGATTGCACAGTATGAATTACACCTTCGTTACTATGTTCATGCTCAGCGTTACGCTGGTTTTCCTTTTGCCTACCAGACGATTGGGTCGAGCATGGCGGTGCGGTGCAATGCTTACCAAAAACAGGGGGGAATGAATAAGCGAAAAGCGGGAGAGGATTTTTATTTTTTACACAAATTTTCGGTCTTAGGCACCTTGACGGAACTCAAAACGACCACAGTGATTCCTTCTCCTCGCAAATCGGATCGGGTTCCTTTTGGGACAGGGAAAGCGGTGGGAGATTTATTGGCGGGTAAAAAAGCGTATCAAAGTTATCATCTGCAAAGTTTTGTGGCGCTAAAAGCATTTTTTGCGGAGGTTCCAAAGTTATTCAAACTATCGGTTCCCCAAGATTTAGCTAGTTTTTTGGAACCCTTGCCACCCGTAGTACAAGCCTTTTTACAGGAAGTTAATTTTGAAAAACATCTTCTTGAAATTCAAAAGAATACCAAACAGCCAAGTAAATTTGTCAATCGTTTTTATCGCTGGTTCAATGCTTTTATGTTGATGAAATATGTCCATTTTTCTCGCGATCATTACTACCCAGACCAAGAGATTGAAGCGGCAGCACAAGAACTTTTAGCCTTAGCGTACGGAATAGAAATAGCAGAAGTGTCAGCGAAAGTTTTGTTGAAAAAATATCGGAGAATTGATCAAGAAAAAGAAGCCGTGTAAACACGGCTTCTCACAAAACTAGTAAGAAGTAACATCGTTGTAAATTAATAGGCGTTTTTTACAATTCAATGTAAGTGATAACTAATTATCCTCTCTTGTTTTTAGAAAACGTAGAGCTCTTCTTACTCCAAATGATTCTTTAGAATAAAGTTATTTAATAATTCAAAATAATGTTGGAGTGTTCAAACAGCTTTAATGAATAATTCGAGAACAGTTTTAACGTTTTTAAACGACTTTATTGTTCAAATAGGGCATGAAACTTACAATCTTAGTAAGATATTGTAAGCTGTTAAACAAATATAAGGAATATAGTAGAATCATACTATGTTCCTGCTGGAAAAAATAAAATTCTCTGGCTTTTTGTCGTAATTTAATGTAAGGCAGGTCGGATTTCTAGCTGGTCGATAATCGTAGCTTCTTGTTCGATCCACCAATTAAGTCGATTATAAACTTCTTCTTCCGGAAAGTAGTTGAGCGCCATTTTTGCGAAAATATGACCATGCTTCGCCTCTGATGCCCACAAAATTTTGTAAAATCGGTGTAATTCGGGCTCTTTTTGAGCTTCAGAAACGAGTCGGAAGCGCTCCGCTCCACGAGTTTCCACCACGGAGGCAATCAGTAAGCGATCCAAAAAACGTTCGGTACGACCAGAATGGCACTTTTTAATCAGTGCTTTCACGTAAAGATCTTCCCCAATGGAATGACTCAGTTCAATCCCTCTATTTTGCATCAATTGATAAACTTGCTGAAAATGTTCTAATTCTTCAATGGCAGTATCAATCAATTCAGGAATAATCTCGGTGCGATTGGGATATTTCGCCACAAAACTCATCGCCATCGCGGAAGCCTTACGTTCACAATCAGCGTGGTCTTGCAAAAAAGCATCAAAATCATCCATCACAGCAGCGATCCATTCCGGTTTACTAGGGCAAGCAATGTCAATATTAAGTTTCATATCAAATTAAGGTCTTTGTGTGTCAAAATTAAAGAAAATCAAGTTGCTTTGAGCGTTTAAAGCGAGGTATTTCAACGGTTCTTTTAAAACTGTTGTTCGTAAAATTCAATAATACGCTCGTCTACCATAATGTCTCGCGGACGAATGGCTTGTCGCAACACGATTCCTTCTAAGGTTCGGCACCGACTCAGGGCAACGTAAGTTTGTCCGTGCTCAAATGCGCCACTTCCCAAGTGAATGATCACTTTGTCAAAGGTTTTTCCCTGACTTTTATGAATGGTAATTGCCCAAGCTAAGCGCAAAGGATATTGCTTGAAAGTTCCCACCGTTTCGGATTCAATTTCTTTTTGATCTTTTTCGCTAGCTTTATATTTCTTAATTTCCCACTCCATTTTATCTACCTCAATAAATTTTTCTTTCCCATCGGGAGTTTCTACCAAAACCATAATTAGATCATCGGTCAGTTTAACTATTTTACCAATCGTACCATTGACGAACTGTCGTTTGGGATCGTTTTTGACAAACATGACCTGTGCACCCAACTTGAGTTTGAGTTCTAACTCCGTCGGAAATAATCGCGGGTTAAAATTCCCCGTTACCGAAGCCATAAAACTGTATTCTTCGCTGGCTAGTTTTCGCAATTGACGTTCGTTGATTTGATCTACAATGGAATTGCGGGTAGACAAGGTAATGTAGAAATCTTCGGGTTCGAATTCGGGCAAATGTCGTTCGTTCAAATCCTCCAAATCATCATAATCCAATTGATTGGTTCTTACTGCATCCAAAAGTCGAAGAAAATGTCTGGATTTTTGTCGGTAAGTCTTGCGCAGTTCCATCATCTCTAACTCAAAGTCCGTATCAAATATTTTTGCTGAAAAGAAATAAGGACTTTCGTAATACAATTTGAAAAGCATCGCTTCTACGTCGGAAGAAACGACGGGAGGCAACTGGAATAAATCCCCAAAAAAGACCACTTGTACGCCACCGAAAGGATCGATTACATTATCCCGATTGAGTCGTAAAAAGAAATCAATGCTATCTAATAAATCTGCCCGCACCATCGAAATTTCGTCAATGATCAGCATTTCAAGGTTTTGGTAAACTTTACGACTTTTGCGCTTCTTGATATCTCTACGCGTCAAAGGCTTGGCCGGAAAACCAAAAAAAGAATGAATCGTTTGTCCTTGAACGTTGAGCGCCGCAATCCCCGTAGGAGCAAGCACCACCGTTTTTTTGCGGGTTGTCCTACGAAAAAGTTTGAGCAGCGTAGATTTTCCAGTACCAGCACGACCGGTAATGAAAAGATTTTTCTTGGTCTTCTCTAACAGGTCTAAAGTATTCTTAAAATCATTGCTAAGTTCTAATGGTTCCTTATCGATCACGGGCTCGGAGTTGCTACATTTTAGTAATTTGCGAAAATAAACAAAATAAATTAAGGTGGTGCGTTGTATCTTGGAAAATAATGAAGGAAGTTGTTTTAGAAGAAGCCGCTTTCTACCTTTGCTCAAATTTAAGTTATAAAATGAGTACAATTACCCGTAAAAAAAGAATCGTAATTATCGGTGGAGGACCTGCGGGTATGATGATGGCGTACTGCTTAAGTACTACGCACGAAGTCATTTTATTGGAAAAAGAAAAAACCTTAGGTCGCAAGTTTTTGGTCGCAGGAAAAGGTGGTTTTAATTTGACGAATGCAGCGACGGAGGAGGCGTTGTATGCTGTTTATACACCAAAGAATTTTTTACAAAAGCATTTGCAGCAATTCGATAGCCAGGCTTGTCGAGCGTGGTTGAAAGAGTTAGGAATTCCTAGCTACGTAGGGTCTAGCGGGCGTATTTTTCCCGAACGAGGAATTAAACCGATTGAAGTATTGCAAGCCCTCAAAAATGCTTTGCTCGCACAGGGAACACAAATAAAATGTCAACATCGCTTTGTCGGATTTGATGAAAGTGGTGCTTTGCAAATTGAACACCAAGGAAAGTTAGCGATCCTTCCAGCAGACATTTATGCTTTTGCACTTGGAGGTGCTTCTTGGTCTAAAACCGGTTCGGATGGTGCTTGGCAGAAAGCTTTTACAACGCTTGGAATCAAGACGGTAGCTTTTGCCGCTTCCAATTGTGGTCTAAATATTAACTGGCCAAAAACAGTCAAAATACACGAAGGAAAACCCTTGAAAAATATGCATTTTCAACTTGGCGAAAAAGCACAAAAAGGAGAAGCTTTAATTAGTCATTATGGTTTGGAAGGCAACGCCATTTATCCTTTAGTGCCCGCTTTTCGAGCTGCCCAACAGGAGGTCGTTGAGTTAATTTTAGATTTTAAACCTAAGAATACCCTAGCTCAACTACAGGAGAAATTAGCCACGAAGTCCCATTGGAAAACGAAAGACTATGCGACTGTTTTTCAATTGCATCCTCAACAATTGGCCATCCTAAAAGCTTATACCAGTAAATTAGAATTTTTAGATCCTCGGCAATTTGTGCGGAAACTCAAATGGCTTGCGATTCCCGTAAAAGGGTTGCGTCCGATCGAAGAAGCGATTTCTACCGTCGGTGGCATTGATCTTACGGAACTGAATCCAGATGGTGCGCTTAAGCAATATCCACACATTTATGTCGCCGGAGAAATGCTGGATTGGGATGCGCCCACGGGTGGCTATTTGCTGCAAGCTTGTTTTGCCACGGCGTACACTGCTGCGCAAAGTATTTTGCGGAAGCTAGCGGCTGAATAATTTTGTAAGAAGTTTTTTTGTCCTAGAAGTTAAATGTTTTTTTCTCTTCTGCCACAACCTCTTTCCAACGTTGTTTTAAGTCAACTTTCGGATCTTCTCGATAATAAATATAGCCTGGATCTCTCGCATAAGGATTCTGAATACTGTCTTTTAAAATAATAGTATTGAACCAAGAGGAAGTTTCAATGGGTTCGTCGGCAATCATAATTTGAGTATCGAAATCAATTTCGTTGGGTAGCCACATCAGGCAACTACTGCTAAAGCTATAAACCTCCGGTAAATTGTATTTATGGCGATAATAATTTACCGAGCAAGCGTGTCCATAACTGCTTCCATAAATCATACAACGGCGTTGTTTTTCCGCCGGCAAGGCATGATAAACTTTGGCGAGGCGTTCACTCAATTCTTCCCAGCCATTCATATCTGCAAAGTCTTGTGGCAATTCGTAATATTTCCCATCTTCCCAACGTAAGCGCGAAGATAAACCGTAATTGTCTGCCATATACGCACAGTACTTTTTCATTTGCTCAATCTTTAACAAAGGAAGTGCGTACGGTAAGGAAGGTAATACCAGAATGGTCATAGCTGCAAATAAAGTAATGCGACTCCAATTGCTTTGTAACCAATATTCTAAAGCTAATCCACCGAAAGCAAATAAGATGGTAAATGCACCTAAAGTATAGTAAGCTTTTCCTCCGAGCCATCCGATCAACAAGATCGTTAATAAGAAACCAAGGCCAACTAATCGATACGGCTGCAAGGCTTTTATTTTGAAAAGGCCAATCAAACCGGCTAACCAAATCAGACTAAAGCTAAAATGAAATTGCAATTGGTTGAGTAGGAAATCGCCCCATTGTACGTGTACTAGTTGCGACGCTTGAAGTTCGGCCATGTGGGCAAAAACGGGCCAATTGTGCTCGTATTGCCAAAAAAGATTCGGCGCAGCAATGACCAAGGCAATGGCTAACGCGAGGTAAGGATAGCGCGTTGTCAGCCATTTTCGTTGTGGTGAAATTAGGAAAGCTATTCCCAGTCCCAGACCATAAAATGCAATAGAATACTTTGTTAACCAAGCCAAACCAATGCTAATACCAAGTGCATACCAGTACCTTGGATTTTCCGTTTGAATAATTTTTACAAGGAAATAGGCACATACAAACCAAGAGAATTGATTAAAGGAAACGGGTTGGAATAAAGTATTCGTGCCAAGTAGGGCGGGAGAGAGGAGTAAACTTCCACAAGCAAGAATAATTGCCCACTTTTTTCCGCCTAAGCTTTTGACGAGCAAGCCAACTAAAACAATGGTGATGGCACCCAACAGTGCCGGGAAAAAGCGGGTCATGAAAATACTACCGCCAAGCAAACTCGCTATTTTCCCAATAAAAGGAGTCATCGGAGGAACTTCCATGAATCCCCAACCCAAATGATCGCCTTGGTTGAGGTACAAGTATTCATCTCGGTGAAAACCGTAATTGGTGTTTGTAAAAAAATGCAATAAGAGTTTAGCAATGCCAAAGCATAGTAAGAGTGGAGTATAGTTGTCTTTAATTTTCATCGTTAGCTTTTGAACGTTTTATAAATTCGTTCTCGGATACTTGTTGCAAGTTACAAGCATGCGTCAAACAATCTAAAGTTACAATTTGATTTTGATAAAGTCGAAACTCTATTAATAAAGCCTTACCATCTCCAGCAAAAATACTAAGGGTTAAACTTAAAATGCTAAGTGGCTGCGCGAAATTATTTTCAACTTATTACCAACACCGTTTCTGCGGACTACTTAAGTTCTTTTAAAGATGTATCCGTGCTTAATGATTTAGCATGACCTCCAGTAAATTTGTTGGTTAACTGAAATTAAGCTATATTTCGAACCGAATTTGGGGAAGATGACCGTTTCCCTTATTTTAATAATTTCATTGAAGGTCATATACCGTAATTTACGATTTTATAATTCAGTGAAGCAGAACCTCAAAAAAAATGGACCAAGCCAAACTAACGCCAGAAGCACTTTTTCAACAAGCCATGGAAGCGCACCAAGAAGGCAAGTCAGCTGTTGCTGAAAATTTAATGTGGGAATTGTTAGATCAAGTTCCCACCAACGATGGTATCATGGCGAGTCTGGCAGGGTTACTACTCTCTAACGGTAAAGTCGAAGAAGGAAAAAGTTTGCTAGAACGAGCAATTCTACTCAACCCAGAAAACGTAGAAGCACAACTTAACCTTGGTATTGCCTACCAAAGTTTGGGAAGAACGGAAGCAAGTTTTCAGCATCTTTCAAAAGCAGTAAGCTTAGCGCCAGAGCGGGCAGATGTCCAATTCAACTACGCTAATTTTTTATTACAAACAGAGCAATATAAAGCTGCAATTGAAACGCTGGAAAAAGTGATTACCCTCAATTCTAGTTTACTACAAGCTTATCATACCTTAGGCGCAGTATATATTTATGTAGGAGAAAAAGCCAAAGCCATTCAAACTTACGAAGCGGCGCTGGTTGCCGTTCCGAAGGATTTGCATACGATGATTCTTCTGGGAAATGCTTGGGTTGGTCAGCAAGAAATGGCGCAGGCAGAAAAGCAGTATAAAGAGTTGGTCGAAATTTACCCACAACATTTTTTACCACATTTAGTACTTGGAAAATTTTATCTAGAACAAGGTAGAGAGATCGAAGGGAAAGCGGCTTTGTTGCAAGCGTACGCTCTAAATCCCGACGAAATAGAAACCAATTTACTCCTAGGCGACGTTAGTCAAACGTTTAAACAACTCGACGATGCGGAGCGTTATTATCGCCGCGTCTTGGAATCTGATCCTCAGCACGAAGTGGCGACTAAAAATTTGCGGCGTATCATGACGCTTACTATTCCACACTGGCATTTTGAAATGCTCGCGGACGTTGCTCGGAATGATGCGTACCAAAAAGCAATTGAAAAGGCAGTCGCTTCGCAGCCGTTGGTTTTAGATATTGGGACGGGCTCTGGCTTATTGGCGATGATGGCCGCTAGAGGAGGCGCAAAGCAAGTCATTGCTTGTGAATTGCACGAAAGATTAGCCGCTACGGCACAGGAAATTATTGAGGTGAATAATTTTACGGAGCAAATACAAATTTTTCAAAAAGATTCTAAAAAATTGAAAGTTGGAGCAGAGTTGACCGAAAAGGTTGATTTGATTGTTTCCGAAATTTTGGATGTGGGCGCGATTGGGGAAGGGGTTTTGCCATCGATTCGACACGCGGTGTTGGCATTAGCAAAAGAAGACGTGCGTTTGATTCCCGCGAAGCTAAAAGTATTTGGTCAGTTGATTGAAATTCCAGCACGGAGTCGGGTAAATCCCATTACAGAAATTTCTGGTTTTGATCTTTCTCCGTTTGAAAAATATAGAATTCCAGATGAGTATATCAAAATAAATTTGAAAGCAGAAAAATATCGTGCGTTGACGCCTGTACAGCCCTTGTGGGAATTGGATTTCTACAATTTGCCGCCCGTATGCTCTGAAGATAATCCACAGGTAATTGATTTAACGATGCCCATCGAAACTACTGGTGAAGTGCAAGCAATGGTATTTTGGTTTGATTTGTATCTTGACGATGAAATCATGGTTTCTTCTCGGGTAGATGGTGCATTGGAACACTGGGGACAAGCTTTATTTTGTTTTATGAATCCACAAAAGCTTGAAAAAGGGGAAACTTTAGCAGTAAAAATGTTGCAAACGGAAAATCACCTTCGATTCAGAATTTAATACTGAAGTTGTTTTAAAATGATGTTAGAAACTGAAGATAAAGGCTTGTAAATCAGGACGAAGCTCTTTTCGAGTTTCGCAGCCATAGCTGCGGTGACGAGAAAAAGCTGAAGTACTGGATTACAATGCTTTAGCTGTAGGTAT
>JBGCFY010000285.1:0-34467 GCA_045110315.1 Saprospiraceae bacterium | reverse complement strand
TTCTCCGAATCTAGCGCAATCCCAAAACTTTGGTCAATATAATCGCCGCCCCAATAGGTAGAATATATTAGACTATTTCCTAGACTATTTAGTTTGCTGATAAATATATCATAGTTCCCATTCCAACTATTATCAGGGGCTCCTGTTGATGTCGGAAAATTGCTACTATCAGTGCTCCCTACTACGTATACGTTATTATCTTTATCAATTGCAATGTCGCCTGGTGAATCAGTAGAAGCCCCACCTAAAAAAGTGGAATATTCTAGCGTAGTCCCAGCATTATTAAGTTTCAAAATAACAACGTCTTTAGATCCTCCAGGATTTACCGAAAAAGCACCTGCTGTGATCGGAAAATTACTACTTGAAGTGGAGCCTAATATGTATATATTATTAGAGGTATCCAAGCAAATACCAGCACCATGATCATAACCATCATCCCCACCAATATAGGTGGAATACAATAAGGTACTCCCCGTCATGTCGAATTTAGAGAGTATACAGTCTGTAATATTACCAAACGATCCATCATAAGCACCTGAGGTAACCGGAAAATTCAAACTATAAGTATACCCTACGATATAAGCGTTTTTATCCTTATCCACTACAAGGTCACGGACAGAATCAAGCAGAGAACCTCCAATAAAAGTCGCATAGATTAAGGGATCAATTATCAAATCTTTGGTTTTGTCATAATTGGCTACGCTAAATTGTATTCCGTCTTTCGATTTAACAAATTTGCCAGAAACAATTACTCTTTTACCATTAATCACCTGATAGAGTTCTAATTGCTTTTGTTTGACTTCTCCAAACCTAGTCTCAAAGACCAATTCTCCCTCAGTATTAATAAAATACTGATCGGCACCTTCAATCTGGAATTGGATTTGGTTCGGTAATCCGCCTGGTTTGACGATATAATCGTAGCGCAAATATCCCTGACTAAAATAATATTTTAAATCTATATTGTCATAAACCTCTTCTAGCCGAACTTCTTTAAATGACCCAACATTGCTAGCCCATTTACTTTGATCATTATTCATGAAATAGTTAAAATAGCTAGGTTGTTTTCTAGAAGAGATTGGCGTTGGGGTATTAGCGTTTTGTAATTTAACATTAACGACTTGTCCTATTTTTTGGCGAAGTTCTAGTAGGCCCTCATAATCTAGCTGTTCTGATTGGGCGCTAAGATCATTCTTTTCTTTAAATTGATAGAAATCATAGACAATTCCTTCCTTCGTAATCCACGCTTCCATTCCCCCCATACTGGTTTTATACAATACCATTTCTGGCCATTGCCCTTTATTTTCAATAAAAAAAGAAGGATCAACTTGGGGTTGGAAATTTTGCGCGGAGGATGACAATTTTTCTTGTCCATTAAGCATATTAAAAAATCCCAATAAACAAAATAGAACTCTTGCTTTAAGTTTCATAAATTTTTCATTTTATACAATGGTTTCAAATATAATGTTTTTTAATACAAAACGCTTGCCGATACTATAAAAAAATGCATTATCGCTTATTCCTTTACAAATAGTATTTTAATTGAAATGATCCATAATTAAATAAACTACAATCAAATAATGGTCTAACCCCCAATAAACTGGACAAAGTTTCAATTAAAAAAAAGAACCTCCTTAGATTGATTAGCAGTGCAATCTAGTGCGCTACGTAGATCAAATTGGTTCATGTCAATATTCATTTTCAGCAAGTTTTTGTAAGGCGATAGATAGCCTACTCCAGAATGAATTCTCCTAAAGTTATAAAAAGAAACAAACCTATTCAAAGTTGCTTGTAATTCTTCTAGTGATTCAAATTCATATCGCTGACAAACTACTTTTTCTTGAATGCTGTGATAGGATTCAATATGTGCATTTTGCTCTGGTGTCGCTGGTTTGCAAAATTCTTGAGTTACTCCTTTGTCGCTAAAATATTGCTGTACTTTTGTCGCTATAAATTGTGAGCCATTATCATTTCGAACATAAAAACTTTTGGGCAATGGATAGGCTTCAAAAATTTGATCAAACAAGTTAATCACATCTCCTTGTTTGATATCCCATTGCATTACATGACCAAGCACCCAGCGAGTCTTTACATCAATTACAGTGAGCGATAATGCGTTTCTATTTTTGCCCGCTACATAAAAGTATTTAATGTCAAATTCTAAGTAATCAAAAGCAGCTTCCGCTGGCGGCAGTAAGTTTTTTACCCAGTTGCGCTGACCCTTTTTTCGGGACACAACCTTGTTCAAAAGTCCATGCTCACGCATAAGTCGATACACTTTCTTGGGATTGATGATGTAGTTCTTCTCTTGCCGTAACCAATGTGTCACCTTCAAATAACCATAATCAACAAACTCTTCTGATAAAATTCCCTCGATGTCTTGAACCACAATATCATTGCTTACAGCACTGCCATGCCTCGTTAAAGTAAATTTGCTTTTTTGTAGTCCTCGCTTACCAATATTTTGTATCGGCTTATAATAATAGCTACTCCTGGGAATACCTATTATTTTCAATACCCTTCGTATTGGATAACCTTCCTTTATAAAACTTGAAGCAATCATCTTTTTATCTTCCTTGTTCAAGTGCTTTTTTTTAGCATCTCATTTTTGATCCTGATCTCAAGTTCCTTCTCTGCTACCATCTTTTTTAGCTCATCATTTTCACGCTTCAACCTTCGGTTTTCTTCAACTGAGGAATCTGATGCTTTACCTTTTGCACCTTTTGAAAAACCTTTAATCCCATCAGCTTCATAAGCTTCTTTCCACTTATAAATACTACCAACTGATACATTGAACTCACGCGATGCTTTTGTCGCTCCATGTAATTCATAATAGTTTAGTACTTCTAATTTTTCCGAAGCCGACTTCCTTTTTCTGTGTTTTTTCATCTCTTTCGATTTTATACATTAAATTTACAAAACCGTGTCCAATTATTTAGGGGGTTGAAGGGATAAATACAACCCAAAAGATTGACCCCAAATAAATTAATTGATATTGTGGTTTAATTTTCTGCCAAAGCGGCATTATCATTTTTACATTTTGCTACAAATCCCCCAAGTTTGTAGATACTAATTACCAAAAGTAGCACAGGACCATTTATTCTAGATTAGAATGAGGCGACTTGGCTTACTCTAAACTCGATAATGACAATATTGCAAAATGGACTTACGAGGTATTCGACGAAAGTGGTGGTCGAAATAGTTCTTTGTTGGTTTTGTCAGAACAAGTCAAACAGGTTTGAGAAATGCTTGAAGTGATTCCAGAGAAAGAACCACAATTGAGCAATTTATTAGCCTTAAGCCGAATTATCCGAGCCATTTATGAACCCTCCCAATACTTTTTAAAGAAGGAGAGTTGGGGACGATGATTCAGCAAAAAGAATCGTGGAGTTGGTTTTAAAACGAGCGCAGGAATTAGCGATCATTGATTTAAAATGGCGTAAACCTAGGGTTTTACAGCGTGGAACTGGCAGTGCAAAAAAGTAATTCACACAAAGCGTAACTTACACCTTCAATCGAAAGCCAACACCATGAATATTCTCAATCTTCAGCCGCTCATCTTTACTCAAATATTTGCGTAAGCGAGAAATGAAAACGTCGAGGCTGCGCCCCATGAAATAATCGTCTTCGCCCCAGAGGTTTTCTAGGATCGCGGAGCGTTTCAGAACTTCGTTTTTATTTTGGAGGAAGTAACGGAGCAAATCGGCTTCTTTTTGGGTGAGGGTTTTGCTTTCTTCGTTGATGGTGAGGGCGAGGTTGCGGTAGTTGAATTCGTAGTTACCAATACGGAAGTTGCTGACTTCGACGGCAGTCGTCACTTGGCTACGTTTTAAGAAAATTTCAATTTTTAGAATTAATTCTTCGATACTAAACGGTTTCGTTAGGTAGTCGTCGCCACCAAGTTTAAGGCCGTGGATTTTATCTTCTTTTAGGGACTTGGCGGTAAGGAAAATAATGGGCACGGCGACGTCGTATTTTCGAATTTCTTTGGCGATGGTAAAACCGTCTACTTCGGGAAGCATTACATCCAAGATGCAAAGATCAAAACTTTGTGTGGCGATCACTTCCATGGCGGTACGACCGTCGGAACAATGCGTAATTTCGTAACCGTGGAGACTGAGGTTGTCGCGGGTAACGAAGCTTAAACTTTCATCGTCTTCTACGTAGAGTAAGTGTGCTTTCATGGTATCGGTTTTTTGTTGGTCGCTTGAAAAACTGGCGTTAATCTTAGTGGCAGTCTTTTCCATTTAAAAATTGGTTTTAGCGTTAGGAATTTGAATGCTAATCGTTGTTCCTGCGTCGAGTTCACTTTCTAGTTTTAACTTCCAGTGGTGTGCGTCGCATACATTTTTAATATAAAACAAACCTAAGCCAAAGCCCTTCACGTTGTGTACATTGCCCGTCGGGACGCGATAGAATTTTTTAAAAACTTTAGCTTGGTGTTCTTTTGAAATACCAATGCCTTGATCCGTAATTTTGAGCAAGAGGTCTTTCCCTACGTTACTCGTCGTCAAAACAAGGTGCGGATTTTTTTTGCAATATTTCAGTGCATTATCTAATAAGTTGTGCAAAATATTTGTCAAATGCAATTGATCGGCTTGGATGATTGCCCTTTCCGCTTGAAAATCCGTGCGGAGCGTGCCGCCATCTTGTTCTACTTTTAGTCGGACACTTTCCAGCGTCGTTTGTAGCAATTGGTGCAAGTCTATTTCTTCTAAGGCCAGTTGAAAACTATCTCGTTCTACTTTGGCCAGTTGTAATACTTTTTCTACTTGATTATTCAAGCGTTGATTTTGAGCTTGAATGATTTTGGCGTATTGGTATAGGCGACTGTCTTTTTTAATATCTTCATTTTCTAAAAAAACATCTGCAGAAATTTTTATAGTAGAAATGGGCGTCTTGAATTCGTGTGTCATATTATTAATGAAATCCTTTTGCATTTCTGATAAACGGCGTTGCCGCAAAATAACCAACATCGAATAAATGAAAAACAAAACCGCCAGTAACAAAATCCCAGTAAACAGAATCGCTAGTTGCATACTTTCCATAAAATGACTAGAACGCGTTGGAAATTTGACGCCGAAGTAATAGGTAAACTCATTATACGTTGGTAGTTCTCCCAAGGACAAATCTTTTTCTGTTAGTTCGGAATAACTACAATAATTACCGTAAACCATTTCTTTGCTCGTACAATCGTGGATGGCATATTCAAAATCAATATTCAAATTAACGGCTTCCAATTCTTTTTGCAGGTAATGCTCTAAAACAGCCGCATTGATATTATCCTCAATATTCACGACATAATAATTAGACGACAGTTGTCGAATCAAATTATTCGCCGGTAGCACGCCTTCATTGAGTTCGACCAAACCTTTAGCCACTTTGCGCAGTGCAATTTGTACCGATTGGTGAAACTCTTGATCCTTAATGTCCCAAGTTCTCATTACCCAATACGATTGAATACCAATGATTGCAATAATGGTCAAGGCACCTAAGAAGACTACTTTTTTAATGGTATTATTATTCATATCATTTTTATTCTTGACGAATAATGCTAGAACATAGGACTGTTACTTTCAAGTTTTCTACAAGTTACGGGCAAAATACAGAAAAGGAAAACGGATTAACATGCCATTAACAATTATTGAAATCTCATTAACAAGACTTCAATTAATATGCCCATATATTTGTATCAACAAGTACTCAAAAATTAAACGTACTTATTTTTTTACTTAAAAATTTTCTTAATCGCTCGCCGAGGATAACCCCAAAACAATTTTCCGACGCAGCAAAAAATCTAAACCTATGAAAAAGATTATGTTTTTCGCCAGCCTACTTTTCTTAAGTGCTAACACCTTTGCTCAAACTGCTAAGCAGGTAAATCTTACCAAAGACAACGCTGGAACCGACGGCATTGCTTGGGTCAGTACCAACGTTGATCTCGGTGCCGTTCCTAAAGATATTCCTGCACAAGCACAATTTGAATTACGCAATGATGGGGACACGCCGCTTATTCTCACGAAAGTAAAGGCTTCTTGTGGTTGTACAACTTCGAATTACACAAAAGAACCAATTTTACCTGGAGAGTCTACTGTAATTACCGCAAATTACAATGCGAAGAAAACTGGCCCATTCAACAAAACCGTAAAAGTAACGACCAACCGCAGTAAAGAACCAATCGTGCTTCGCCTAAAAGGTATCGTTAACGCGGATAAAACTGTAAAAAAATTAACTACAAAACAATAAAGTACCCCAAACGAGCAGTGATTACTAGAGCAATAGTGGTAAAGGCTATCTTCTTTTGAAGATAGCCTTCTTTTTTATACCCCGTTTTTTTCTGAGCATTGTCGTTAGCACTGAAGGGAATACGGTTGGAAACTTAGCTATAAATCGCTATTTTTGCGCGGTAACAAACGCTACTGCATCATATGAGACAACTTAGCTGTTGTATAATAATTTTATTCTTGTTTTTCGGAACGAGTTGGGCGCAAAATGGAGAGAATCCTTTTGAATTGCAAGGGCGACCACTTTCTCCGGTAGTCGTCGATACCTTAGTGCCCGCAGCAGTAACGGATTTACCAAGTGCCGCCCCCCCTACGGAAACGGCTGTTGGCAATCCATTAGAGTTGCAAAAGCCAGCTGACGAAACCACCACTACGGAGCAAATTACTCCCAATGAAGAAAATCCTACGGAAACTAACGAGGCCAGCGACATCGTGAAAGGCAATCCTTTTGAACTACAAGGCGAGTATACGAATCCTAATTCAATACAAGAAGATACCGTACCAACTCCTACGAAAAAAGGAAGCAAATCGAAAGCGACCAAAAGTGCCGATAATAACTTTCTTTTTGGCATCGTGGCTTTTATGCTCATTTTACTTACCCTTTTGGTGACGCTATATCGTTCTTTGCTACAAAAAATCTACCGCGCATTTCTCAATGATAACTTTCTTGCCATGATTCACCGCGAGGAAGGAAGCATCGTTTCGATTCCCTATTTGATCCTTTATTTTATGTTTTTTGTTAATGGAGGCATCTTTGTTTTCCTGCTTTTGCGCTTTTACGGGCAGTTGGATGAAAATTTATTTAAAACTTTATGTCAATGTATTTTCGGTTTAATGGGTGTTTTTTTCCTCAAACATTTGAGTTTGAAGGTAATGGCCAATGTTTTTCCAGTTGCTAAGGAAATTAAGCAGTATAGCTTTATGATCATTATTTTCAGTATTATCCTTGGTATCACCTTGGTTCCTGTTAATATTATGGTTGCTTATTTACCCGCGGCAGCGAGTCACTGGATTATATATTTGACCTTTTTGGTGATTTTGCTCATTTACCTCTTCCGAGCGTTGCGCGGAATATTTTTGAGTAGTAAATATATTACATTTTATAAATTTCATTTTTTTATGTACCTTTGCACCGTCGAAATCGCACCTGTCTTAATTTTAGTCAAATTCGGACTAATTCTAGCAGGTATTCAATAAGTTAATGAGAGCGTTCTAGCTAGAATTTTATTTACTATGAGAAATCTACGAAACTCTAAAAACATTTTGAATGTCAACTAATGGTCGTAAAGCAGTGAAAGATACTTATAAACTAGTCGAAAGCATCTTAGTTTCACAACCCAAACCAGAACGGTCTCCTTACTATGAATTAGAACAAAAATATGGTCTTCAAATTGATTGGAGACAGTTCATTCAGGTAGAGCCCGTATCTTATAAAGACTTCCGTAAAAATAGAATTCGTCCCGACGAATATTCTGCTATTATATTTACCAGTAGAAACTCTATTGACCACTTCTTCCGTATTTGCGAAGAAATGCGCATTAAGATGCCGCAGGAAACGAAGTACTTTTGTTTGTCCGAAGCTATTTCAAATTATCTACAAAAATTTATCGTTTATCGTAAGCGAAAAGTTTTTACAGGAAAAAGAAGTATTCTTGATTTGAAACCCGCCCTGATCAAGCATCGGGAAAAAGAGCAATTTTTATTGCCTTGTTCGAATTTAGGAAGCCAAGCGGTCTCTACCTTTTTAACCGCCAATGAGTTTAACTGGAAGGATGCGATGATGTATCAAACCGTCAGCAGTGATCTTTCGGATTTGTCGAATGTTACTTATGATATCTTGGTTTTCTTTAGTCCGCTTGGGATTACCTCTCTTTATGAGAATTTCCCTACGTTCAAACAGGATGAAACAAGAATCGCTGTCTACGGAAAATCTACGCAAAAGGCAGTTTTGGAACATGGTCTCACGATTGATATCCAAGCACCAACGCCGGATACTCCGTCTATGACAATGGCTTTAGAAAAATATTTACGTAATTCTAATAGATAAAATAGCTTAAATCGTAAAAGCAATAACTTCTTTTTAAGTTTGTTGCTACGAGAAGTTCATTTTTTATAGAAGAAAGGATTTGGCAGCCCCAAATCCTTTCTTTGTTAGTGAAGTTGTTTAAAAATGCTAAAAAAGTTTTAGCCGATGGATTCCCTTAAGCTTATTACACAAGTAAAGACAGCTCTTGCTGCGCCACTTCCAGGCAAAGCAGCACAAAATAAAATGGCGCACGTTGTTCGTAAACAACAGACGACCCCGCCGAGTACGGCCAGAATTGCTTGTGTACTAATCTTACTCTACCAAAAACAAAACGCTTGGCACCTCGTTTTTATCGAACGAATGTCTAATCATAAAGATGATAAACATGGTGGTCAAATTGGTTTTCCTGGCGGACAACTTGAAGCTTCGGATTTTGACCTCAAACAATGTGCTTTACGAGAAACAGAAGAGGAAGTCGGCATTCCAATGACGAAAATTGAAATTTTGGGTCGCTTGACGGAATTATACATTCCCGTTAGTAACTTTCTGGTACATCCTTTTGTCGGTTATCTTCCGCAAGAACCACAATTTATTTTACAGACTTCTGAGGTTAAGAATGTTATTGAAGCTCCGCTTTCTCTTCTACAACACAAAGATACTTTACAAACCACCCAAATTCAGGTTTCAGCAAATATCACCTTACAGCACGTTCCTTATTTCAAGGTACAAAACCACGTAGTGTGGGGCGCCACGGCGATGATGTTGAGCGAATTTTTGGCTTCGATCCCAGAAAGCTAATCCTGTGATAAAAATGAAAAGCTTTCTTTTAGTAGAAAGCCTACCTTTCCCCCTTGGTTTACCCTCAAACCTAAGCCGTAGAAATGACACTACGAATCCGTAAAATCTGCTAAAAATTTCGTATTTTCGCAGCATAAAATCGCTAATTTGATCTTTTCATCAAGTGATAGATTTATATAATTCGCTCCTACTTTTCGACGCTTCCGCTAAAAGCTTGAGTTTCAATCGTAGATCAGCGTTAAGCGGTATTATTTTAGAAAAATCTTCGCGATAGCGCCTTTGAGACCTAGCTATTCAAACATTATTCAAAACTGTGCTACTTTTTATTGGTAAGAGTATTCCCCTTTTGAATGGTGCTAAAACCAAATTTAACAGTGAGAAATGGAAAAAATTGCTCCTTACCAACCCAAAAATAAAGTTCGATTAGTCACCGCCGCTTCTCTTTTTGACGGTCACGACGCAGCGATCAATATCATGCGCCGTATTATGCAACAGTCTGGTGCTGAGATCATTCACCTTGGTCATAATCGTTCTGTTCATGAAATCGTTACGACGGCAATCCAAGAGGATGTACAGGGAATTGCGTTGACCTCTTATCAAGGTGGCCACAATGAGTTTTTTAAATACATGTACGATCTCCTCAAAGAACGAGGTGCCGGACACATCAAAATTTTTGGTGGCGGTGGTGGAACCATTTTACCGACCGAAATTACGGCGCTACACGACTATGGTATTACCCGCATCTACGCGCCAGATGATGGTCGAAAAATGGGATTGCAAGGTATGATCAACGACGTGCTTGAACAGTGTGATTTTCCAATTGGAATGCAGCTTAATGGTGAGCTCAAACACTTAGAAGAAAAAGACGCCCATTCTATTGCGCGCCTCATTTCTGCCGTCGAAAACTTTCCCAAAGAAAACGAAGCTTGGCTAACTCAAATTAGAAAAGATATTACCAAGACAAATATTCCAGTACTCGGAATCACAGGCACCGGTGGTGCCGGAAAATCTAGCTTGGTCGATGAATTAGTAAGACGATTCGTTACGGACTTTCCAGAAAAATCCATCGCGATTATTTCTGTTGATCCTTCTAAACGAAAAACGGGCGGTGCCCTACTCGGAGATCGAATTCGAATGAATGCTATCAATCGAGATAAAATTTTTATGCGCTCTTTAGCAACGCGACAATCCAATTTAGCGCTTTCAAAACACGTACAAGCAGCCATTGATATTCTTAAAGGTGCCAACTACGATTTAATTATTTTGGAAACTTCGGGAATTGGGCAATCTGATACAGAAATCGTCGATCACTCCGATTTGGCACTTTACGTCATGACTCCAGAATATGGTGCGGCAACGCAATTAGAGAAAATTGATATGCTCGACTTTGCGGACATTATTGCCATCAATAAATTTGATAAACGGGGTGCGATGGATGCTTTGCGAGATGTAAAAAAGCAGTACATGCGCAATCACCAACGTTGGGAAACGCCAATGGAAGATATGCCGGTTTACGGTACGATTGCTTCGCAGTTTAACGATCCAGGGATGAATACGCTCTACCGAAATCTGATGGATTTATTAGTTGCCAAAACGAAAGCGCCACTAGCCCCAAAATTGGCATTAGGAACAGGCTTTAGCGAAAAGATTCATATTATTCCTCCTAATCGGACACGCTATCTTTCTGAGATTGCGGAAAGCAATCGACAATATGACCGTTGGGTCGATCAGCAATGTGAATTGGCACGACAACTTTTTGGTTTACAGCAAGCCATTCAGGCTTTAGAAAAACAGAAAAATATTGATCAACCCGAAGTCGTTTTAGCGGGCTTACAAAAAAGTTATGAAGATCTTTCTTTAGATTTGGATGGTCGATGCAAACGACTATTAGATCAATGGGAAAGTAAAAAAGAATCTTACCTTGCCGACGAATTTGTTTACCACGTTCGTAATAAAGAAATTCGCGTTCCCACTTTCAGCACTTCCCTTTCCCATTCTAGAATTCCAAGAGTTGTCTTGCCTAAGTTTAAAGATTGGGGCGAAATCTTACGTTGGAGTTTACAAGAAAATGTACCGGGAGACTTTCCTTTTACGGCGGGTGTTTTTCCTTTTAAAAGAAAAGGAGAAGATCCTACTAGAATGTTTGCGGGAGAAGGTGGACCAGAACGAACGAATCGACGCTTTCACTACGTTTCGTTAGATATGCCTGCCAATCGTTTATCAACAGCTTTTGATTCCGTTACACTCTACGGAGAAGATCCGGATCATCGACCAGACATCTACGGTAAAATTGGTAACTCGGGCGTCAGTGTTTGTTGTTTGGATGATGCGAAGAAACTATATTCTGGTTTTGACCTTTGCAATCCGAAGACTTCCGTCTCTATGACAATCAACGGTCCTGCGGCAACAATTTGTGCTTTCTTTATGAATGCGGCGATTGATCAGCAGTGCGAATTGTATATTAAAGAACATCAACTAGAACACTTAGTTGAAGAAAAACTCAAAGCGCTCTACGACGATCAAGGTTTAGAGCGACCAACTTATCGAGGAGCGATTCCGAAAGGAAATGATGGTTTGGGCTTACTCCTTTTAGGGCTTACCGGAGATCAAGTTCTGGAAGCATCGGTGTACCAAGAACTCAAAGCAAAAGCGGTTTCCTCCGTACGAGGAACGGTACAAGCAGATATTTTGAAAGAAGATCAAGCACAGAATACTTGCATTTTTTCTACTGAATTTTCTTTGCGATTAATGGGAGATGTACAAGCCTATTTCATTGATCATAACGTGAGGAATTTCTACTCTGTTTCTATTTCTGGTTATCACATTGCGGAGGCGGGAGCGAATCCAATTACGCAGTTGGCCTTTACTTTAGCAAACGGTTTTACTTTCGTAGAATATTACGCATCGCGGGGAATGGATGTCAATCATTTTGCACCAAACCTATCCTTCTTTTTCTCTAATGGTGTTGATCCAGAATATGCTGTAATCGGAAGAGTTGCTCGCCGAATTTGGGCGAAAGCCCTCAAGCTCAAATACAAGGCGAGTGATCGAGCACAGAAATTAAAATACCATATCCAAACATCAGGAAGATCTCTCCACGCCCAAGAAATTTCGTTCAATGACATTCGAACAACTTTGCAAGCCTTGTATGCGATTTACGACAATTGTAATTCTCTGCACACCAATGCTTACGATGAAGCCATTACTACACCAACCGAGGAAAGTGTACGACGGGCGATGGCCATTCAGATGATCATCAACCACGAGTTAGGCTTAGCAAAAAACGAAAACCCTTTGCAAGGTTCCTTAATTATTGAAGAGTTGACGGAATTAGTAGAAGAGGCAGTCTTAACAGAGTTTGATCGTATCACGGAACGAGGTGGCGTTTTGGGTGCCATGGAAACGATGTACCAACGCAGCAAAATTCAAGATGAAAGTTTATACTACGAAACCTTGAAACATACCGGAGAATTTCCAATTATCGGAGTCAATACTTTCTTATCGAAAGATGGTTCTCCTACCATTATTCCCGAAGAAGTCATTCGAGCGACAACGGAAGAAAAGGAAGATCAGATTACAACTTTGAAAAACTTACACCAATCAAGAACGGAGCTCGCCGAGCAAGGCTTGAAGAAATTGCAAGCAGTAGCCATTAACAACGAAAATATTTTTGATCAACTAATGGAGGTAACGAAGCACGCTTCACTTGGGCAAGTTACGAATGCACTTTTTGAAGTAGGTGGACAGTATCGTCGAAATATGTAAATTGATTTTGACTGCGTGTAAAAATAGTAATCCCGAATCTTCAAGAACGAAAATTCGGGATTATTTTTTAACGCATAAAGCGATTTAAAAATAGCTTCAATAAATCACTTTACTTCAACGCAATTGTGATGGTACCACCATTTTGGTTAAAAGCACGTTGTACGTTACAAATTCGGGTGCCTTGACAAGTTGGAGCATTCGAGAAACCGGGACAAACAGCATTACCTACTAAACGAATACAATCTGTACAGTTTTTAGGATAAACCCCTGGACTTCCGATATTCTTTCCAATTCCTTTATTGGAAATAGCCGTAATTGGTTTATTATTTGGACCATAAGCCCAAGTACCACCGCCGCTAGTACTCATCTCTAAATCATAGTTATAGCCATTAACCATACTAATATCAAAAGCTTCTGCTCCAGCAGTTGGGTTAATCGTAAACTCTGCCGTCGTATACCCTTGAGGGAAAGTTTGGTCGGGACAAGCAGGATAACCACCAAAAGTAATATTCCCACTAATACACGTATTTGGAATATTAGGAAAAGTCTTTTGGCTATTTGCTGCTAAAGTAAATGTACATTTTCCAGCATAAGGAGCAATACCAGATCCAGCATTGATCACATTAGCACAAAAGCCCATTTTTTGTAATTGATCAGCGGTAACGGGTGGATTATTCGAATTGCAACCACCACCTAATGCCGCTAAAACGATTGCTACTTCTGTATCCTTAGCGGTGGTATTACTGATGACTAAAGCGGTACGTGAACTTTTCGGAGCTGGCGGCTTAACCGTTTCGGTTAATTTATCGCCAACTTTCTCAATGGTGTCTTTTGCTTTATCCGTAGCATTGTTTGCTTCGGTACAACTAAAAACGGTAAGGAGTGCGCATAGGAATAGTCCTATTACTAGGGTAATTTGTTGGTTCTTCATTTTTTGGAGTTTAAAAAAAATTAAATAAAATTACAGCGAGTTATGCATGTTTTATCATAGCTCGAAGTGAAGTTGTTTTAAACTAGATAGATGATTTATTTGCAAGCCATTGATTTCCAATATTTCAGCTAATTTTTTTCCCCGTAGCTATGACTACGAAAAAAAATGGAACTTCCTCTTGAAACCCAAGCGCTTACAATTAATTTCAACCCCCATTTTAAAACAACTTCAGTATAAAGATAACAATAACCAAATAGGATGCCGATATGTTGTTTTTTACATATAAGTTGTTTGAAATGATCAGTTTAGATTTGCTACAGACAAAGCTAAGTTGCCATTAAATCATATTAATGCTTCCACTTTTCGATGAAGTAAGACTGGAGAGTAAGCTCATTTAGAGCGAATAGCTACTGATTTTTTCCGAAGTGTAAAATCAGTGCTATTGCTCTGCTACGTTAAATAACCGCTTGTTCTTGAGCAACAAAGCGAATCAATCCTTTCTAAGTAGTTGTTAGGCTATTTTAGTATCATAAGCAACTTCCACACGCTACATTTGGAAGCAAAGTTATTTTACTGGAAATACTTGTAAGGATTAATGATACAACAAAGTATAAGTACCAAGACAAATTAACTCACTTATTAACTTGCACTATCTTTTGAATCGTCTATTCGTTGCTCAAAGCCTTCCTAAGCTAAGATAGGGCAGTTTTCGCGCCTCGATACTGTCCAAAATCTAACGCAATTTAATGGTAAAATAATTTTGTTTGAGTACTTATACTGCAATACCGATGAAGATATTGACACTAGTTTTTTTGTGAGTATTTTTAATACACGGTAACCTAAATTAAAGTGTATTGAATTAAGCGTTCACTTAGGTAAGAGGAATGACCAAGGTAGATTGTAACATCTATAACACTTCCTTTTGAGCTTAGAATATCCTAAGCAATCCACAGAAACTAAGTTCAACTTAAAATTGATTTGAGTACAATCGCGAAAACGAAAGATGCTTCGCCAACGATTTGATATTATAAAAATAGTTGTTTTGTTTTAATAAAACAAACTTATTACGCGTTAATGTTTTATTTTCAACAAAAAGATTACAGTTTGACTGTAAAATTGATAAATCACCTTCCACTGTAGATGGTAAAGTATTGATTTGTGGATACGTGAATTTTGATTCTTGTGATCTGTGCTTACTCTTCTTTCAAGGCAGAGATCAATTGTTCCAGACTTTTCTGATTTTCGGGTAAGTAGAAAGAGTTTAAAATATTATTCTTTTCCCTTTGAGTAAGGTGAAAAGTCATAGAAGCACGTTCTTGGTCTTTACCGGAATTGTAAGTAAATCGAATGACTTCAAAGTTGTCTTTGCCGAGCAGATCAAAAATAAATCCGAGATTAGTATCTTGTTCGTAATTTTGTAATTCTAAAATCTGCCCCGCAATACCTAATGGATTCAAAATAGATTCTAAAATCCCTTCATTATCACTGGCATTGACTTCCTCGTTCGTTTCCAGACTACTAATTTGTACTAAAACGACACCGCTTGTATTTTCGTGAATCCAATCTTTAAATACATGGATAAAACGAGTCGCAGACATAATTCCATAATTGTCTCTGAACCCTGCATCCATAACTTCGATCCCAGGGCGAGTTGGTAGATATACATTAGGCAAGATGTATGGATAGGTAGCATTCATCCGCAAGGCACTCGTAAACTGCATATTCTGTGCATCTTGCTCCGCCAATAATGCTCCAAAATCAACAGCATCAATTTGCATCGTATTTCGGCGTTCTACGCCAATGGGTGCTACCATCATGTACGATACGCCTTGTGGCGAAATGATCATTCGTCGACCATCATTAACGATTGATGGTGTGACAAATAGCATGGGAACAATTGCTTCTTGTTCCGCCTTTTTATAATCCCCGATCGTTTTATCAAAAGCGTAATTGGTATTTTCGTTGAGTTGTTTTTCAAAAATATAACCTCGATCTTTCTTGTAGCGATAGCCACCTTCTTCAAATTCTACCCAAGGCAAAAACAAGTCATTGGCTACAATTGTAAAGGCAATAGAATTGAGTAAATCCTTCGTAATGTATTCAATGTATTTTTGATCATAGATATTAATGGCTTCGCCCATTTGCTTCTTCAAATAAATTTCTCGCAAGTAAGCCATACCAACTAAGCCCCCCGAAGCTCCCGTAATCAAGACGGATTGCTTCAGTAAATCTCCTTGTAGCAAACTATCTGCTTTTTGAATAACTTGCATGGACCAAGTCGTTGCTTTCATTCCGCCACCACTTACACAAAGAATCACCATTTTGGGTTTCGTTTCTTCTTCCGTCGTCGCTTTCGTTTTCCATTTATTGAGAATACCGATCGTATTGTTTTTATCTTTTTCTACGATGTCCGGTAAGCATAAGCTATCTAAGTTATTATAGGTATAGCTCGCTAACTGCTCTTCGTAATTCATTCCGTAGCCTTTATTTTTATGATTAAAAATATCGTAGCTCGTAAGGTAATTTACACAAAGCAGAATCAATAAAATAGCTGGAATTCGCCATTGATTGAACCAGTAAGTAATCGCTCCTGTAATTGAAATCAGGATACTTACCATTAAAAAAATACTTGCTCCAGCCGGAATTCGGAAGTAAGGATTGTCAATCAAATAGCCTAACGTGATGAGAAGTACTAAGCTGAATAATTGCACAATTAGTGCGTTGACGTGATTTTGTTTAAAGATACTACTCAAGAGTTGGATGTCGTAATGCGAGACACTTCTTACCAAACGAGGTCTCAAAGATGCGGTCAGATACGTATCGACCCGCCAAGTAACCACTCCTGCTTGAATAGATTCGATTTTAGCCAAACGTCTTCTCGATGGCATCCGAAATCCAGGAGCTAACTCTTGCACCAAATTGGGCGGTTTATTTTTTTTGATTTTTAAAAAATTGAAAATATCCTTATTGGTGAAGCGGAAATAAATCGCCGATAGTAAAATCACGCCAATGGTTCCCACAATAAACCCTAAACAGTTATAAAAAATAACTGATGCTTCCCAATACTCGTTGTACCACTGAAAACGAATCGTGTAAGTCAAATAAATAATCAGAAAGACTAAGGGTACAATAATATTGTTCAAACAAAACTTAGTGAAAGGTCGATTCAAAGAGGCAAGGAATGGGAAATGGTGCGCATCGAGTAAATAGCTCGTTAGATTCCAAGTAATGAAGCTTCCACCAAAGGTAACGCCCAGCAAGAAAAAGCTCCAGAAATTGACTTCTCCCAAATATTCGGGCGTCAAAAAAAGATACTTTACGCCATAGATATCGCCAATCGTTCCCGTCATGAGTAAAGCGATAAAAATCCAAGTCCCCAATAAAATGAGGTGATTGCGCAGATGTAAAACCAAGAGCTGAATGGGAAAAGAAAAAAGTAAATCGTTAATCCATTTCTTCATCATCATGGGCTAACTTTTGTACTCGAATCGTTTCAATTTTGGTATCGCTCATTAATTCGAGCACAAACTTATAACCATCCAATTCGATTGCGGAACCTTGTTCTGGAATCGTGGCGGTCGCCGTTACTAAATATCCACTGAGGGTATGATATTCTCCTTCCGGAAAATTAATATTTTCGTATTTTTCGTTGAGGTAGTTAATTTCTAACCGACCGGAAAATATATATTCATCCGCTGAAATAACAGACTCGATATATTCTTCTTGATCATGCTCGTCTTCAATTTCCCCAAAAATTTCTTCCAAGATATCTTCCATTGTCACAATACCTGCCGTTCCACCAAATTCATCTACCACACAAGCAATATTGATGCGTTCTTTAATGAACTTATTCATGAGGGCAGAAACGCGCATTACTTCGGGTACAAAGGGAATTGGAATAATCAATTTTTCGTCGATCGACTGCGGATCTGTCCACAATTGTTGATGGTGCGCATAGCCTAATACGTGATCAATGTCGCCATCAATGATAATGAGTCGGGAAAGGTTTGTCGCATTAAATTTTTGTAGCAATTCTTCGATGCTTGCACTTGCATCTATTTCTTCAATCTCGGGTCGCGGAATCATACATTCTTTGACCTTAATTTTTTTGAGGTAAAGTGCTTTCTCAAATAAGTTGGTATCAATATCTTCTACCGAATCCGCCGTACGGGTATCTTTTATAAAAATTTCAAGATCTAAACGGGTATAAGCTTGCTCAACTTCTCCCACGGAGGTTTTAAAAAATATTTTTAAGAACGTGTTGGAAAGTCGCATCATTAACCAAGATGGAATCGCCAAAAGGTATTTAAAAAATAGCAGCGGATAAGCCAAGAAATTTAAAACTTCATTAGCAAATAGCCGGAATAATGTCTTTGGTAAAAACTCTCCAAAAATCAAAACAACCAGCGTCGTGATGATCGTATTGACGAGTAACAGTAGTAGCTGTCCCGTAATTGGCGCGACGATTGGATCCAACAACTTTGTCATTAAAACGGTAAAAATGACTAAAGAAATATTATTCCCAACCAACATAGAACTTAAGAAATCGGCAGGTTTTTCATAAAAACTAGCCAATACTTCTCCTCTCCGCGATCCTTTCTTCCGCTTCAACTCTACCCGCAATTTACTCGCAGAGATAAAAGCAATTTCAGCACCCGAAAACAGGGCTGACAGCAAAAGAAAGAGGAAAATTCCAAAAATTAGCATCTAATAAAGTAAAACTTACGAATGAAGTGATTTGTATAGATCAATATTTTCTTGACCGTCTTAATAGGAAGTTGTTTTGTAAGGTATAATGTAAAGCTTAAAAATAAAAGATTATTCTGATATAATCCTTTTTAATTCAATTTTCGTTCCATTTGCCTGCTCCTTTTTGTTCGCTAATTACCTTGAGTCGGCTTAGATTGACCAGTAGTTGTTGCGGGCGCAGTAGGTTTTTTTGGTAAATCGCGAGCGGGTTTATTTTTTTGTAGCGTAGGTTTCGTAACGGATTTGCCGCTAGCGCTATTGCCTTCCAATTCTTTGGAAATGCCATCTACTTTGATTACGCCTTCAACTTGCTTGATTTTCCAGCGGCTAAAATCTTTATCCGTTTCAAAACCGTAGCCATAGATTTTTTCTCCGGGCTTGGTAATTTCAACAAATTTATTAGAAAATACTTTTTGCTTACGGTCATCCCAGATCAATTCCTCCGTTTCTAGGGTCTCCCCTCTTTTACTTTTCCAAACCACACTATCCTGCATCACAAATTCTTTCTTATTTTCGTAGCGAATGCCATAATTAGCGGTAAGCTTACCCCGGACATTTTCTTGTCCATCAAAAAAATCTATCTGTAGACCATCGACAAATTCTTGGTGCGGATTCTTGCGATCCAAGTGTCGAACCATCACAGGACCAGATACTTTGACCCGAACAACCGCCGAATCGCTATAAAAAGTTTGAAAATCCTTAATCACTTCCGTCGTCATCGCCTCTTGTGAAAGTACTTTTTGAACGGCGGCTAAATCATTTTCACAAGCTACAAAAAGCAATAGACTACTTAGACAAAGTAATAAAAGAGTAGTAAATTTCATCTTGCTGGTTTACGAGTATGCCTTGCGGCAAAATTATTTAATTAAAGTAATATCGCCTTTGTACAAAATTACGACATTATCCAAAAATTCGACCTCAATGGCGTAGGCAAAAACGTTGGGTGGTAAAGTACGACCTCTAAAACTACCATCCCATCCTAAAGGCTCTTGGTTCAAAGGAATATTATTTGCTTCAAAAACCAACGCTCCCCACCGATTAAAGATACGTAAGGTTCTAATCTGTAAGGCAGAAATATCGCCAAAAGCTGTAAAATAATCGTTGGTTCCATCAAAATCAGGGGAAAAAGCATTCGGAATATAAATGGGTCGATTTTTTACGAGGGTAATCACGACATCATCTTGTGCCGTACAGCCATTTTCATTCGTAACCGTAACGATATAAGTCGTGGTATTTACCGGAGCTGCCGTCGTTGTGGGACATTCTGGACAAGTTAAGGTTGATGGCGCAGACCAAAGATAATCTACCGTAAAAATGGAGGGAAATGCCGTCGCATTTAGCTCGGTCATATACCCCAATTCAATGGTTTCGTCGATGCCTGCGTCTACCGTCAATTCCGGAGGATCAACGAGCCGCTCTGGCAAAGAATCCAAACAACCTTTAATGTCTCTGACGTAGACCGAATAATCGCCCGCAAAAAGATTCTGAAAATTAGAAATCAATTGATACGTCTCTCCACCGTCTACACTAAAATTATATCCCGGTGTACCACCACTTCCCGTTACGCTAATAAATCCTGTATTGTCACCTGCACAAAGCGGATCGCCACTGTCTTCTAAGTCAATCGCTAGATCACTATTAGGTTGACAACATTCTCCAATTTCCAACTCTAGAATTTCTGTAACAACACAACCTTCTTCCGTTTCCACGGTCAATACGATGGATTTCGTTCCTACAGAATTATAAACGATCGTGTGTGGTCCTTGCACATTCGCCGTGGCAGGCATAGCACCTGCCCCAAAACTCCACGACCAATTGACAATTGTACCCGCATCAAAAAAAGAAGAATCAATTACCGTGATGGGCTCTTCGCATTTAGCCTCCGTTAAAATTTCTAGTCCGATTTTCGGTACGGGTCCAAGGAAAGTGCCTGTCCCTCCAAATTCAATTGAAAAACCACTTCCGGTATTACTAAAATTATTGACCAGTAAGGCGTAGCTTCTTCCTGCAACCATATTAATCGCCGCTACAAAATTATCGTTTCCATCTTGGCAACCCGCAATTTCTTCCGTATCAGAACTCCCCAAGCTCAAACCAGTTGATCCGGTACAAGGTTCCCATTCTTCGAAAGGCTCTCCGACATTTTCTCCCGAAGCCATGCAACGAATAACTTGTTTATTTGTGCAATCATCAATTCCGTTTGGCAATTCGTACAAGGCAAAATCAATATCGTTAGAAAGATCATTTGGCGTTAAGCTAAAGCTAAGCGTCCCCGCCTGATCGCAAGTCCATTTATACCAAGAAGAGCTAATTTCTCCATTGATACAATCATTCAATCCTTCATTCGGATCATTTCCACTTCCAGTGATACTTTGAATGGTAAAAGGAGATTTATCACAAAGGTTAACGCCCGTCACACAATCCTGCGTAGGATCGGGAATTTCATTAAAATTATTAATACACAATTGAAAGGAACCTGTATTTTCGTTTCTCGCATCCACTCGAATAAAATAGCTTTGTCCTACTACTAATGGACCTCCAAAAGTTTCTACAATATTATTGTTAAAGGCATCCGAAATACATTCTAACTCCGTCAATCCGCCGTTGCAATCTCCCACGTAAAGTGCGATTTGTGGAGACAACAAACTTCCGCCTCTGTTAATCGGAGTATCTCCAATCACCCGCAAGTTTAAACTCACGGCTTGTGCGATAAAAGTAAACCAAACATCATGACTTTCGGGAACGGTAGGAAAACAAAATGGGCTAGCAACAGGAGAAGCCGTTGCGGCAACGTTTGTAAACATATCAGGCGATGAGCACCAGTTATTAAGATCAGTCAGAATAAAAGAACTATTACATTCATCGTAGGAAGGCTGTGCATAAGTTAATCCCAAAGCCAAAGCGAATACGATGGTCAGTATAGTCCTAATTTTTTTTATAGTTAATATCCTCATCGATCATCAATTTAAGTGTACAACGTTTTAAGATCAGGTTTAGGGAATAAATACTATCACCTTAACGAATTTAGCTGCTGCAAAGTTGTTGATTTATTTCTAAATCATCCGACATTTACCTTCATTTTATTCTGTTTGATCGAATGGTAGAGAGAAATTTAGACAAATTCCAATTCTGCGTAAGAAAAATAGTATTTTTGTGAAAATTATAGATAGCGCAGACTCTAGCCGCTAGTCTTAGAAAAGTAGCGATTTAAATTATGATGTAGAACTCCTAATCGCCTCAGTTTTGATACTTGCTAGGCATAAACCCTTTGAGCTCCTTCAACAATGAAAAAATATATTCCTAATTCTATTACGCTCCTTAATTTATTCTTTGGCTGTTGTGCCTTGGTTTCTATTTTTAACCAGCAGTACTTTTCTACCTTCGTTTTCTTAGCCTTAGGAGGATTAGCAGATTATGCAGATGGAATGATTGCGCGCTTGCTCAAGGTACACTCGACGTTGGGAAAAGAACTAGATTCAATGGCAGATATGGTTTCTTTTGGTGTTGCTCCGGGTGCTATTTTGTACGTACTCCTTAGTTTAAGTTTTCCTACGGCAGAAGCGGCGATTTGCTATCCTGCCTTACCCGCTTTTTTAGTCTCCATGTTTGCGGGCTTGCGACTAGCACGTTTTAATCTGGATACGCGACAAACAGAAGATTTCATTGGTTTAAATACCCCTTCGAGTACAATGTTTGTGGTCGGTTTGATGCTCATCTACGCCAACGATTCCCTCGGTTTAGCCGAATGGGTGATTCAACCTGTATTTTTGTATATCGTGATTGCGGTACTGTCTTTTTTATTGGTCGCAGAATTACCCATGTTTGGTTTTAAATTTAAAGGTTTGCATTGGAAAGGCAATGAAATTAGATGGAGTTTTATCGTTTTGAGTTTAATCTTAGTCGTTTTCCTAAAAGAAGCAGCTTTTGCACTCATTATCTTCCTATATATTTTGCTAGCCTTGATAAATTTTTGGTTCTTTGCAAAAAATGATCAATAAGCTTGGCGCACCAAGTTACCCATAAAATTATTTTTTAGCTTTTTCATTATCGCAGGACTATAATCTTGCCAAAACAAGTTGTAAATCATGAAATTTTTAGCAGAAATAGATGTCATGCCTCATAAAGAATTATTGGATCCACAAGGAAAAACCGTTGCCAATAACATGAAGCATATTAATCTGACTGGAATTGATCAAGTTCGTATTGGTAAGCACATTCAAATGACTTTAGAGGCAGATTCTACGGAAGAAGCCAACGAAAAAGTAGAATTAGCTTGCAAAAAAATTCTTACGAATGCCATCATGGAAGGTTATACGTTTAACATTCAAGAAATTAAATAAACCCAGTTTGTGATTCTTCTGCCGTATGATGTGCGTTGAATCTTGCTTGGTTCTATTCTTTGAAGTTGTTTAAGAACTCCAAAAATGTTTGCCAATTGATTTTTTTGTCCAACTACTTTTCGAATTATTAAACAACTTCTTTTATTAGTTCAATCGTTTTAAACACAACCGCAATGCTCTATATTGTTCCTACGCCCATCGGCAATTTAGACGATATTACGCTTCGGGCTTTGCAAGTGCTCAAAACGGTTGATTTAATCATCGCGGAGGACACTCGTACCTCTGGTAGATTATTGAAGCACTTCGAAATTACGACGCCAAGTCGTTCTTACCACGCCCACAATGAGCACGGTATTACCCCGCAATTAATCGAACAACTCCAAGCGGGTAAAACCATTGCGCTCATTTCAGATGCCGGAACTCCCGGAATTTCTGATCCTGGCTTTTTACTTACTCGGGCTTGCGTACAAGCAGCTATCAAAGTCGAATGTTTGCCTGGTGCTACGGCTTTTGTTCCTGCACTTGTGGCTTCCGGCTTACCCTGTGATCGATTTCATTTTGAAGGTTTTTTACCCCACAAGAAAGGCAGACAAACTAGATTGATCTACTTAGCAGCCTTAGAACACAGTTTCGTTTTATACGAATCGCCACACCGTTTACTTAAATGTCTCAAGCAATTGGCTGAATTTTGCGGCGAAGACCGTTTGGCTTGTGTTTGTCGGGAGTTGACAAAGTTACACGAGGAAGTAACGACGGATACTTTAGCCCAACTGACGGTACAATACGAAGCACGTACGAAGGTAAAAGGAGAAATTGTAATCGTGGTAAGTGGCAAAAAATAAGCCCACGCGACGCGCAGGCTTATGGCTATATTTTTAATTCAAAATCAATTAAATTAAAGAAAATTGGGTTTCTTTATTCTACGATAACTCGCTTTACAGCGATTCCTTCCGTAGTATGTATGTTTAACCAATAAACGCCTTTCTCCAAGTCGTTCACGGGTAAAGTTTCTTGATCGCTGCTGATATTTTTGGTCAATACTAATTGTCCTAAAGCATTGTACACACTTAAGCGCTCTCCTGCTAATTCTCCTAAGTCAATGTTCAATACCTCCGATACTGGATTTGGATAAATTGCAACTTGATCGCCCAAACTTGGTTCGAAAGTACTGGTTGTTAATACCGAGAAGGTAAGCGTTGCAGGTTTTTCGCTAATTCTGGTTTTAATTTCTTCTCCAAAGCTATTGACCACTTTTAGTCCTTTCACAGAAAGTGGAAAGTTTACGTATTTTTCAGAACGACCATCAATGATATCACTTTCTACAATAAAATTTAGCGCAGCGATTCGCCCAAAACCAGCAACTGACGAATGGTTCATTCGCGTCATCGCAATATCTAATTGTGATCTACTATTCACATCTTGTCGATAAAACATCATATCATCTGCCGCGCCAGCAAAACTACCATTGCTATAACTCACTCCCGCTTGTGTAACTAAATCACCAGGATAAGATAAATAGAGTGCCGCACCGTAGAAATCTGCTACTGATAATTCAGAATCGCCCAGCATAATATTAGCACTTACTTCAATTTGATTTGGCGTATTGCCATCGATCTCGATTGTATCTCTGCTGAAAACAATGTGCAACAAAGGACCTTCTTCCGTTTGTAAATCCTCCGCTGGCATATCCATCGGTGTATAGTTAGTTGCAATTGCTTGTAAATCCGCTTGATTGATTATACCATCTCCATTACCATCAAAATGCTTGTAATTAATTCCGCTTGACGTATTTTGTAACCAATCTGGTGCAGCTTGTGCATCGTGAGCGGTCGTAGCATAAGGTCTACGAGGTCCCTTTTTGCCAAATCCCATTCCTAGGTTCAACATATCTAACAAATCTACGGTAGCATCTTTATTCGTATCTCCGGGTCGTACACAATCTGCAACGGAACAATCTACCGTGCAGGTTCCAGCATCAAAAGAAATTGCACCACCCCAATATTCTGCTTCACAAGCATTGAAATAACTAAATCCATTACAAGCACAAACAGGATCTTCCGTTCCGTCGCAAGGTTCTCCTACCGTAATTAAGCTAGGATCAAGACAAATACTAGAATAAGCTTCCAGTAATAAAGTTTGGCAAATTGCAGCGTTACATTCACTATCATCTTCCAAGGTAGACTCAAAAGAAACGCAAAGTGTACATTCGCCGTAATTAGGAAAAGTATACTCCAACTGTGGACCGTCCCCTAAAACTTGTCCCGTAGATTGGATATACCAAAATGCCGAATTGACCGTCGTAGTGTTAGCCGCGCTGATTTGAGATAAGTTTGCTTGTAGGTATAAATTGGAAACTTCCATTTTTACATCGAACCCGCATTGGGCTACGGAGAGGTTGGCATAGCCAACCAAAAAACATAGACATACTAGACTTCTGGTGCTTGCAAAAAAGCGAGCGGCGGTAGTAAATTGTAGTATTTTTTCCATGAATTACGGGTTTAGAATTTTCCTATTATATAAAAGAACGAATTTTTTTTAGGAGTTAAAAGAACAAATACCTACATTTGTACAAGGCGCATACTTCCTATTCTAAATTCAACTATCTGATATTCAATATATTAAAACAACAAAATCTATAAAATAGTTCACAAGAATTTTTTTTTCTTGTATAATGTCTATTCCTACGTGTGATTACCACTGTTTTGCCTTAAAAAAGCACAAAATAACTTCTGCCATCATGCTAAGTGATAAATTAGAATCCTTATTGGCCTCTTTTAGCAAGCTCGAACTTAACCAGTTTAGGAAGTTTCTTTTATCACCTTTTTTCAACGAAAATCAAGAAATCATCAAGCTTTTTGATGTTTTACAAAAAGCATTGAATGCTCCCCACGCCAAACAATCGCTAGATAAAAAAACAGCTTGGAAAGTTCTTTACGGTAAAACCCCCTATAAAGATATTCAATTTCGGCGCTTATTATCAGATTTAACGAAACTTGCTCATCAATATTTATCGCACCGAACGTTTCAGGAAGATCCTTTTGCTCCTGCTTTGCGCCTATTGGATTCCATCAATACACCTTCCCTTCAGAAACACTTTACGGGAACGGTACGGCAATTAGAAAATTTACAAAAAAAATCAGGGCTTAACAATACCGATTTTCATTATAATTTTTTCTTACTCAATTATAAATCGCATTTGCACCTCGAAAAGATGGGGGTAAAACGCAAAGAGTTTAGTACCAAAAATTTAGAAAATGCAGATTATCATTTAGACTGCTATTACATTATCAACAAACTCAAACATTACTGCGATGCCTTAGGATATAAGAATGTACTTTCCAAGGAATCTAGCCTTAAAGATTTTCCAAATTTAACCAAATTTATTGAGGAGAATGATTTTTTGGAAGAACCGAGCATCAAGGCACATTACCTCGTAACTTTGATGTTACTCCACCCCGAGGAGGAACGTTACTTCAAGGAACTTAAAGTTTTTTTACAAGATCATTATCAACTTTTTACCAGAGAGGAAGGTTATGTTTTTTTCATTCATTTGAAAAATTACTGTATTGATATAAAAATCAACAAAGGAAAATCTGCTTATTTCTTCGAACTCTTTGATATCTATAAGTTATTAATTGAGTCCAAAATTATTTTCCATCAAGCAACCATTCACCCACAGAGTTATAAAAATATCATCAGTGTTGGATTGCACGTCAAAGCCTTCGACTGGGTAGAAGCTTTCATTCAAGAATATACCGATTACCTGCCTAAGGTGAATCATGAAGATGCCCTCAATTATAATTTAGCAAAAGTTTATTTTTATAAAAAAGATTTTGATCGCGTTCTAACTCAACTGGGAACCGTAAAAGATACGAGTTTGATCTATGCGCTTGGGCGGAAATTGCTACTCATCAAAACCTATTACGAAGTCAGTGAAGCTAATGCCCTTGATTCGCTCATTGATAGTTTTAGAATCTACGTACAACGGAATCGCTTGATCTCGCGCGATGTCAAACAGCCTTATTTAAATGTATTGAGGTTTGTGAAAAAACTACTTTCTATTCCTACGTACGACAAAGAAGCCATCCTTAAAACCAAGCAACAGATTGTGGATTGTAAAGCAGTCGCTTCAAAAAGATGGTTGTTGGAAAAAGTAGAGGAAATGTTGTAAGATGTTGTTGATTGGGGAGTGTTGAATACTAGGAAGTTGTTTAAAAATAGGCTGTTTGCAAATCAATGAGCAAACAGCCTATTTAAATTATTATTCTTTATTGTTCAATACTACATATGTAGCGCACGATCCTCCGTCGCTGCCAAAGCTGCTTCTTTCGTCGCTTCAGTGTAGGTTGGATGGGCGTGACTGGCTCTCGCAATATCTTCTGCGGAAGCTCTGAATTCCATCGCGATTACGGCTTCGGCAATCATATCTGCAACCCGTGGTCCCACCATGTGTACGCCTAGTACTTCATCCGTTTCTTTGTGTGCAAGCACTTTCACCATTCCTTCCGTATCCATACTTGCTCTGGCTCGTCCGAGCGCCTTCATTGGAAATTTACCGCTTTTATAAGGAACTCCAGCATCAATTAATTCTTGTTCCGTTTTCCCTACCGAGGCTACTTCTGGCCAAGTGTAGACAACGCCAGGAATAAGGTTATAGTTAACGTGTGGTTTTTGTCCGGCAATAGTTTCTGCAACGAAAGTACCTTCCTCCTCCGCCTTGTGCGCCAACATGGCTCCTTTGATCACATCACCGATGGCATAAATGCCCGCAGCCGCAGTTTCTAAATGCTCATTGACTTCAATTCTACCACGATCGTCCGTTTTCACGCCAATATTTTCTAAGCCAAGCTTATCCGTATAGGCATGTCTACCAATCGCGACCAAGCAATAATCTGCTTTGAGGTTTAAAACTTCCTCGGTATCTCTTTTTTTATAATCAATACTTACTGATTTAGCCGTTGACTTTACCTCGGTCACCATGTGATTAAGGTGAAACTTTACGCCGATCTTTTTTAAAGCACGCTGTAATTCTTTTCCACAATCTTTATCCATTCCTGAAAGAATGCTGCCCATGTATTCAATCACCTCGACTTCTGTTCCCAAACGAGCAAACACGGACCCTAACTCCAAGCCGATAACTCCTGCACCGATAATTACCATACGCTTCGGTAATTTATCAATATTTAAAGCTTCGGTAGAGGTGATTACCCGTTTTTTATCATAATTAAAATTGGCGGGAACAATTGGCTTAGAGCCCGTCGCGATAATTATTTTATTCCCTTCAATTTCTTCTTTGCTACCGTCGTCTTTTTGAATCGCAACCGTATTTGCATTGACGAAGGAACCATGTCCATGAAAAACGTCAATTTTATTTTTCTTCATCAAAAATGCCACTCCTTTGCAAGTTTGGTCCACGACTTCGTTTTTTCGTGCAATCATTTGTGGCATATCTACTTTCAAATTTGTCAACTTGATTCCGTGTGTTGCAAACTTCTTGTGTGCATTGTGGTAATGTTCAGAAGAGTCCAACAAAGCTTTTGAAGGAATACAACCAACGTTCAAGCAAGTGCCACCCAAAGTAGCATAACGTTCGATAATTGCCGTTTTTAATCCTAATTGCGATGCTCTGATCGCAGCTACGTATCCGCCAGGGCCTGAGCCGATGACAATAACATCGTATTTCATATTTCCATTTTTTATTATTAAGCGAAAGCTAGCAAGTTTTACTGATCATCAGGTTTTTTATCCGTCTTTTGATCGGGGTTTTGATTTGCATTTGGTTTCCGATTTCGATTCCGATTTTTATTCCGATTTCTTCTATTCTTGTTGTTGCTTGGCTTATTATTTCCGTTTGCGTTATCCGCGTTTTTATTATTTGTCCGATTTTGGTTTCCTTTATTATCTTCAGATTTATTATTGTTGTTAGATTTTTTCTTTGGTCTTCCTTGACCTTGATTTTTAGGCGCTCCTTTTTCGTTGTTTTTAGTCCCTTTAGCGTTAGACTTCGTGCCTGGTTTTCCTCCAGTTCTTCCGTTAGACTTTGGTTTATTACCCGATCTATCGTTTCCTTTATTAGCATCGTCTTTGCCGCCAGTTCTAGATTTGTTGCGATTTTTGTTGCGGTTACGATTCCGGTTGCGACGACGTTTTCTTTCTTCTGGTGGTAACTCTACGGCACCCGTTACATCTTCGAAACCGAGGTCTTCCTCTGAATCAACTCCTTCTGCCATTAACGAACGAATATCTACGAGGTCGAGTGGAAACTCTCCTTTCTTATTTAAGGCTAAAATTTCCTTTACCCGTTCCAATTTGAGGGCAATAATTTTTCCTTTGGCGCCATTTCGGGCGTAAGCATAATAAAGTAATCCTTTAAAAATATCTGTTTTGATGAGGTTGGCAAAACCAGCCTGCGTTTTCAACTTATCAGCGTGCTTAGGGAAATGCTCCAAAGCATCCATGTAAGAATCTAATTCATAGTTAAGACAACATTTTAAACGCCCACATTGCCCAGAAAGTTTAGACTGGTTGATGGCGAGATTCTGGTAGCGAGCGGCGGCCGTAGAGACAGATTTAAAATCCGTCAACCAAGTAGAGCAACACAATTCCCGCCCACACGAACCAATACCACCGATACGGGCAGATTCTTGACGAGCACCAATTTGGCGCATTTCTACTTTTACTCTAAATTCTTTGGCGAAGTGGCGAATCAATTCTCTAAAGTCCACTCGACCATCTGCCGTATAGTAAAACGTTGCCTTCCGTTTGTCTCCTTGATATTCAATATCGCCGATTTTCATATCCAAGTCTAAGGTACGAGCGATGGCTCGTGCTCTGATCATTGTAGGCTTTTCTATTGCTCTGGCTTCTGAGAGCCGTTCCATATCTCGATCGTTCGCTTTACGGATTACTTTGGGGAGAATACCATCTTCGGGTACTTTCTTCTTTTTCATTTGCATTCTTACCAATTCTCCGGTAAGCGATACTTTTCCGATATCAAATCCATTTCCAGACTCTACAATTACCATATCTCCGGTACTCGCAAAAGTATGTGCATCATTTCGGTAAAATCCTTTTCGGGCACCATTTTTAAAACTAACTTCTACCAGACCTAAAGCGGATGGATCATGAATATCCATATCCGTTAACCAATCAAAAGTATTTAAGCGATTACAACCGCCGGTAGCACAACCACCATTGCTGTTACATCCACTGGGTTTTCCATCAACTGAAGCGCTTCCGCAACTTGAACATCCCATATTTTATTATTTTGATTTTTTGATAAATATTTAGCTATCTTTTTCGTCACTGGCTACGGAAAAACATTTTTTTCCAAGGCCTTATCTACTTCAGGAGCATTTACTCCACGTTTATTTATCAAAAAAATTGATTTTGAAATCCATTTTGCAAGAAAGTCTATTTTGACGACTAACTTACCAATGGTTTAGCTTTTAATAGTCGATGCATTTGTATGGATGCATCTAAGAACAGTACTTTCGGATTAGCATTTCTTTCTATATAGTACGAGCATTTGTCAAAAAGTTCTGTTATTTCCTTTATTTGTTCGAAGGCAATAATTTTTGCTAATTTCTGAGCGGCGACACTTTCCTCGGTGCGCAGTCTCATTTTAGTATTGCCTGTAATTTTCATGATCATGTATTCCCGCATAAAATGCAGGGCATATTGTAAAAAATGTTTTTGCCGTTCTCGCCCAATTGTGGCGATCGCATCTACCCATTTGACCATCGCTACGCCATTACCTTGATAGCACTTTCTCATCCAATCTAGGAAAACTGCGGCGTGATCATTTTCCTTTTCTTCTTTTAAACTAAGTGCCGTATTATAATTTCCATCGGCGAGGTAGGTCATCATTTCTGCTTCCTCGGCGGATTTACCTTCTTTTGTTTGCAAAGCCGTTTTAATATCTTCGTCGGTCAGTGCATTCACTTTGATCATCTGGCAACGAGATAAAATGGTATTAAGAATCAGTTCTTGATTCTCCGCAACGAGTACAAACAAAGTATTTTCTGGTGGTTCTTCAATCATTTTTAGTAACCGATTACCTTCTTTTTGTAAATATTCGGGCAACCAAATGATCAAAATTTTATACCTTCCTTCGAAGGACTTTAAGCTCAATCGCTTGATAATACTAACACATTCTTCTTTGTTAATATTACCTTGTTTATTTTCCGCCCCGATGGCTTTCAGCCATTGATTCGCGTTAAAATAAGGATGTTCGGCCAACATGGTTCGCCAATCCTCCAAAAAGTGACTACTTAAGGCATTTGTTCCGACGGTTGGAAAAGTAAAGTGGATATCTGGATGGATCAATTTGGAAGCTTTTGAGCACTGACTACACGCGCCACAAGCATCTCCCGCTTGAGGATTTTCGCACATCGCGGCCTGAGCAAAAGCGAGTGCTAGTGCTAACTTGCCGCATCCTTCTGGACCAAGCAACAGTTGCGCGTGTGGCATACGACCCGATTGGACCATATCTTTTAATAAGCGCTTTACCGGTTCTTGTCCTATGATCTGATTGAACTGCATTTTGAATATCTAGGAATTACTTGAAAATAAATTTCGCTATTACGCGACGATTTACAAGCAACGCTTTTTCAAAAATATAAAAAGGAAGTTATTTTAACTTCCAAAAATAGTTTCTATTTTTTGAACGACTTATACCTAAATGTAGGAAAGAGAAATCTAGTTAGTGTCTATTGCCGCTAATAAAACTTCATCAATGGGGCTAACCGAGGAAGGATAACAATTGATCAATTGTCCATTTTCGTCTAACAAATATTTTTGAAAATTCCATTTGACCGTGCTATCTAATTGACCATTTTCCACTTTACTTGTCAACCATTGGTAAAGTGGGGCTGGATTTGCTCCTAAGATGGAAACCTTAGCTGCTATCGGAAAGGTTACCCCGTAATTTCGGGTGCAAAATGACCGAATTTCTTCGCTTGTCCCTGGTTCTTGCCCTCCAAAATCGTTAGAAGGAACGCCTACAATGACTATTTTCGTTGCATATTCCTCCGAAAGCTCCTGTAATTGTTGATATTGCGAAGTGTAACCACACTCTGAAGCTACATTGACCACTAATATTTTTTTGCCTTTGAAATCCGCAAAATTAATTTCTTGCCCGTCAATCCCTGCTATCTTAAATTTATGTATTGTCGCCATTGTCTTATGACTTTTTCGTAAAATTACATATTTTATTTCATAATTACTACATCTTTACGAGCGTGTTTCGATTTTCATAAGCCAACAAAATTGAAGATTCAACAGTTGCTAGGCAGAACGAAACAAGGACTTATAAAAAACTAAGTTTTCTCCCAATAAGCTAATACATATAATTTTTATCGGTTATATGTCCTTTTCGTTTGTATCGGACCACTGCTCTCGCAAAAATTGAGGTAATCCTAAACTAAAATTAGGCAAACTTGTTAAATACTCATTCAAAGTCCTTGGAAGTGATTTAATCTTCAATTTTCGTCTTTTGCTATGGACGGTAAGACAATTGCTAAGAATCTAAAGACTTTAGTCGAATCATTTTACATTTTTCAAAATAAAAACATGAGAATAGCTGCCTATAGACGCGCCCATTTCAATGCTGCCCACCGATTATACAATCCGAAATGGTCCGACGAAAAGAATGATCAAGTTTTTGGGCTTTGTAATAACCCGAACTATCACGGGCACAATTATGAAATGGAAGTCAAAGTAATGGGAGAAGTAGATCCAGAAACAGGTTATCTCATTGACCTCAAGATTTTGAAGGATTTGATTAAAAATGAAATTGAAAATCGTTTTGATCACAAAAACCTCAATCTAGATACAGAAGAGTTCAAAACTTTGATTCCTACGGCAGAAAACATCTGTTACGTTATTTGGAAAATTTTGAGAAGCCATTTAGAGGAGCGCTACGATTTACAAGTTCGTTTGTATGAAACGCCTAGAAACTTTGTAGAATATCCGGCATAGCTTTGCCTTATTCTTTCTGATAAATAAAATACTAATAAAAAAAGCCGTTGCAAGTAAAACTTGCAACGGCTTTTTTAAAGCGCAACTGTTAAGTTGAACTTATGGATTTTTCTTTACCAAGCGTACCGTTTTCACGATATCATTTTCTTTGTCTCGCATTTGTAGCAAATACATTCCCATTGGAAGGTCTGCAACAGAATACTCTTTATTATCTACTACTTGAAACTGTTTCACTGGTTTTCCGACAATGTTGTACAAAGTAATTTCTTTGATAGAAGAGGCGTTAGCCAATTGGAAATAATCTTGTGCAGGATTAGGAAAAACTTGAATACTGTTCTTTTCTAATTCTGTGATGCTTACCGTTTGAGCAGTAATATCGAAGTTGAAGATTGCAGTTTCTAATGGATTGTTTCCCTGAATATCGTCAATATTGAAAATTTGAACACGAATTGTTCCCGTTCCTTCGACTCCCGTAGGACGTAAATGTACATCTAATAGAGAAGTAGAATCAGATTCAATCCACAAAGTATCAGAAGGGCTACCATCTATTTCATTGTTAGATTGTCCACCAAAAGAATAACATTTGTTGTTATCACAAACGGCAGAAGTCCAAGAAATATCTGGAGAAGAAAGCGTCTTTTGCTCCCAACGAAGGCCAACGGTTGCGTTGGTATTATTTTTAATCTCTGCGTGAGAAATTACTTCTGCATAAATATCAGAAAGATCCATTTCTTCCGTTAAGTCTGCGGGGTTTGGACTTACCGTAACATCCTGTGCGAACAGGTGGTTAAGTGCAAAAACAGATAAAGCTAAGAGTAATATTTTTTTCATATAAAAAAATTTATTGATGTTACAATTTTAATTATAATTATTGATCTTGAAGTTCTTTTCAAAGATAGGGACTTTAGGACAAAAAATCGAACAATAACCCTCCTTTTGCAAGGGAGTAGGCATTATATACTTTTATCTGTCTTCCCCTCGACATTCAAAAGCAAATTTGTGGGATTACCGCGCTAAATTAGCGCAAATTAGTCTTCATCCCAATCCCCAAATCCTCCAAATCGGAAAGTAATGGTTCCTGTCGGGCTGTTGAACTTTTCATTTTCTAGTCCTCCAGGTAAATTATCAACGCCATTGACGATACGATAACCACCAGAAAGACCAATTTTGAAAAAGCTCGTTACGTTCAATTCGATGCCGATTTCGGGCGTCAAAACAAAAAAGTTATCCGAAAAAGATTCATCATCATCATTTCCATTCAATTCTAAATTAACGTTTCCCCAGCCCAGTTTTAAACTACTATAGAAGTGGGCTAACTTATTGACGTTTCCAGTATATCCAAACCAAAGACCACCGTGGCGGAATTTAATATCGTATTTCGTTTCGTCAATAATGATTTCTGGTGAATCTGTACCCAAACCGTAGCCACCCAAAAAGAAATTATTAAGGATGACTGCACCACCACCACCAACGTCGGCAGTAATTTCATCATTGATACTACTGATCTCGAAAAAAGGACCACCGAAATTACCAATAAGGGCCAAATTATTAAAAATAAAATATTAGTGATTTGAAAACACTTCAATAAGGATGCTG
>JBGCFY010000284.1:0-4833 GCA_045110315.1 Saprospiraceae bacterium | reverse complement strand
ATGAATTGCGACAAAAATCTAATGGTCTTGAATGGTTGATCAACCATGAATCTGGAAAGTCTATCGGGATTCTTAATGGGATTGACGCGAATGTTTGGAATCCAGCGACGGATCCTTTTCTAGTGCAAAAATATACGAATAACATTACCAAGTATAAAGCCAGTAACAAGGATTTTTTGACGAAGCGATTTAATATTTACAAAGAGTTACCAATTATTACTTTTATTGGTCGATTGGTCAAAGAAAAAGGAGCAGATTTAATTCCGGATTTGGTGAGTGCTTTTTTACAAAGTGGTCAACGAGCGGCATTTTTGGTTTTGGGAACGGGGGAAGGTTACTTACATGATCGTTTTCGAGCAATGACTCATCAGTTCCCTGGTTTCTTTGATGCTTCTATTGAGTATAACGAAACCTTAGCCCATCGTTTGTATGCCGGCTCTGACTTTTTACTTATGCCTTCGCGGGTAGAACCCTGTGGTTTGAATCAGATGTACGCGCTACGCTACGGAACGGTTCCAATCGTTCGTAAAATTGGAGGTTTAAAAGACTCTATCATTGACATTGGAGATCCGCATGGTAGAGGTATTACCTTCAATAACTTTACCGTTGACGATGCCTTGATGGCTTGTGCCCGAGCGGTGGATATTCATCAAAATGAAACTATCTTTCCCAAATTATTGAAGCGCATTATGGGAGTAGATTTCTCTTGGGAAAAATCGACAGAACAATACATTCAGATTTATCAACAATTAACAGATTCTTAATAGTGCAAGCGCCACTAAAAATAGTTGGCGGAAAGCCTTGCACAATTTCAAAAGTTGTCTGGAAGCCTTATCGACAAATCTAGATTGATTAAGGAAACGTACATTTATTTTTCAAACAACTTTATTATTTAACTTTTATAAAAACAATTTTGGATATGGTCATTAAGATGATTTCTCTTATTTTAGGTGGTGGTGTAGGTTCCCGATTATTTCCATTGACGGAACAACGATCTAAACCCGCAGTTCCCATCGGAGGAAAGTATCGTTTAATTGATATTCCCATTTCTAATTGTTTGAACTCTGGGGTAAAGCGAATGTTTGTTTTAACGCAATTCAACTCCGCTTCGCTCAATCAACACATCAAAAATACTTATTCCTTTGATGCCTTTTCTCAAGGTTTCGTCGATATTCTTGCCGCTGAGCAAACTCGTACGAGTGACCAATGGTTCCAAGGAACGGCAGATGCGGTGCGACAATCTATGCACCACTTTGGCAATCACGACTTTGATTACATTTTAATCCTATCTGGTGATCAATTGTACCAAATGGATTTTGAGAAATTCGCACGTTACCACATTGAGCAAAAGGCAGATATTACGATTGCTACAATCCCAGTAACGGCAAAGGATGCAACGGGTTTTGGTATCATGAAAGTAGATAAAGAAGGCATCATCAGTAGTTTTATTGAAAAACCAAAAACAGAGCTTTTAAAAGATTGGGCCTCAGAAGTTGGAGAAGAAGACAAAGCCGTTGGAAAACATTATTTAGCGTCGATGGGGATTTATATTTTTAATAAAAAAGCTTTAATCAAGTTATTCAAAGAGCACGAAGATGCCACTGATTTTGGTAAAGAAATCATTCCATCTTCGCTCACCTCGGGCTACACCGTCGCTAGTTTTCAGCACAATTCTTACTGGGAAGATATTGGAAGTATTCGCTCGTTTTTTGATGCCAATATTGAGTTGACGGATAGTATTCCAAAGTTTAATTTATTTGATAATGAAAAAATGATTTATACGCGACCGCGGATGCTCCCTCCTTCGAAGGTTTTTGGGACACGATTTTTACAAGCTGTTGTCGCGGAAGGTTGCATCATTCACGCCGATACCATTGAGCGATCAATCATTGGAATTCGATCTAGAATTGGGAAGAACTCCATCATCAAGGAAGCAGTAGTGATGGGTAATGATTTTTATGAAACTTTTGAACAAATTCTTACTAAGGAAGATAAGGTTGGTATTGGTAACGATTGCGTTATCCAACAAGCGATCATTGATAAGGATTGCTGCATCGGAGATAATGTTTCGATCATTGGTCACGATGATTTGGAAGATGAATCTACAGAACAATATCTAATTAAAGATGGTATTATCGTTTTGAAAAAGGGAGCTGTTATTCCTTCTGGAACTAAAATCGGTGTTAAAGCACTTCACTAATCTTTATCGCACGAAGCAGTCGTTTTTAAAATAAAATCTATTAACCTCAGTCCTTATGTCCAACGAAAATACCTCCATTAGTTTTTTATGTATTGCCAGTTTTTATAAAGGAGAAGACTTTCTTCGCTATTGTAAAGCTGCTGGTAATAAAGTTTATTTAATCACTTCCAAGCATTTGGAAAATGAACTTTGGCCCTGGGAATCTATCGACGAGACTTTCTATATGGAAGCCGACGAGAAAGAAGATTGGAATATGGACGATGTGATTGCGGGACTTGCTTATGCGATGCGGAGTAGAAAGATTGATCGAGTCGTAGCGTTAGATGATTTTGATATTGAGAAAGCGGCGCTAGTACGAGAACATTTTCGAATTCCTGGCATGGGACAAACTACCTATCGGTATTTTAGAGATAAATTAGCGATGCGAGTTCGAGCCGCAGATGCAGGAATTTCCGTGCCTGCCTTTAGTTCCGTTTTCAACGACGAAGCCATTACTGCTTATACAAAAAATGTTTCTCCCCCTTGGGTACTCAAGCCTCGTTCGGAAGCTTCGGCTACAGGTATCAAAAAAATACAATCGGCAGAAGAGCTTTGGAAGGTATTAGAAATGGTGGGCGATGAGCGACATTTATATCTGATTGAGCAATTCAAACCAGGAGATGTTTACCACGTTGATTCCCTTTCGGTAGAAGGAAAAGTTGTTTTTGCTAGAGTCTCTCAGTACTTAAATACGCCAATGGAAGTAGCGCACGGCGGTGGGATTTTCCGATCGCATACCATTCCGTTTGGTTCCAAAGATGATAAAGCCTTGCAACAAATGAACGCAAAAGTGATGAAAGCTTTTGGGATGCAATTCAGTGCTTCGCATACGGAGTTTATCAAATGTAAAGATGATGGTAAATTCTATTTTTTAGAAACGGCTTCTCGTGTTGGCGGTGCTCATTTGGCAGAAATGGTAGAGTATTCTTCGGGGATCAATTTATGGGGAGAATGGGCAAGAATTGAAACGGCGGCGGCACTGGGTACGCCTTATACTTTACCTAAAGTAAAAAAAGACCACGCTGGAATCGTCGTATCTTTAGCGCGGGTTCCTCATCCAGATACGAGTAGTTTTGACGATCCGGAGATCTGCTGGCGATTAGCGAAAGAATATCACGTAGGCATGATTGTTAAAGCAAAAAAACGCGATCGAATTCTTGAGCTTTTGGATAATTATGCAGATCGAATTTTCCAAGATTTCCATGCGAGCGCACCTTCCGATTAAATTAGCAGAACTCAAATCGTATCAAAATCCCGAATTTTCTAGTTAGAATTCGGGATTTTTTTATGATGTTGTTTTAAAATGATCTACCTACCTTCCCTCTTTTTTAGAAAGATAAAAACTATGATCAAGTGCTTCGAGTATCATTTCCCACAAATCCTCGTAAGGAATAATTTCAATTTCATTGGCTTGTCGAGAAACTTCTAGCGGTTCTGATTGTAGCTGCTCCAAATACTTTTTCGACTTGCGCGTAATACCTGCCTTGTGAAAACTAGAAATCGGAATTTGAAGTAACATTTTGATGAAGCAATTACTCCGAAAGTTTTCGTCTCTACGAACATAACGAGTACAATACTTTTCGATAGCGCCAATCCGATTAATGGCACCATCGTAATCCTTTTTGACAATCATAAAAACAATGTGAATAATGAGGATAGGAATATTCATACCTCGTTTATCTTTTGAAAATGTGGGAACACTATTCAAGAATTTTCCCATTTTAAACTTTCTAAAACGGTTGTCAGCCGGAATCGGAGTTATTTTTTCTACGTACGCCAAAAATTGTAAATAGGATTCTAAAATCACCCATTTTTCTTTCGTTCGATCATTTAGCTGTTTAAACTTTTTGTGATTGATGGCTTTATTAAAAGCATAGTAAGCCTCTTGATATTCTTGCGAATGAATCGCTAAAATCAAATGCAAGTCCATACTCACATACCAATTATAGCTACCGGGATGCAAGATCGCGAGGTTTTTCTCAATGACACTTTTTCCCTCTTTGTACATTTTCAACTGCGTGTAACATAAAATTTGTTGGTGCAAGAAAGCCTTGATTGCGGTGTTGTAATTATAATTTTTTTGTTCGAAAAAATAAACTGCTTTTTTACAAACCTCAATCGTATTGAGATAATCATTGATGGTAGAGTACGTCAACGACTCGATGTATAAAGCGATATAATGCAAGTAAGGAGATCCTGAACGATCCAAGTAAGGCTTTAACTGTTGAAAAGCATCAACGGCTTGTTCGTGGGTTTCTTTTTTTACAAATTTCTTTTTGATATGGGGAATCAATATTTTAAGATAGAGTTCTCCTGCTAAAATCTCTGCAATTCTAGCACTGAGATGATCTTTAAGCAACTGATTATAATAATCGAATTTCTTAATATTTCCTTCTCGAACGGCATAATGAGATCGCAGAATAAAACAAGTATCAATAACGTAATCTGTCAATTCGAAGTGAAGGGCTTTTTTCAAAATTTTATGACAAATCTCAATGGCGTACGACCGTACACTAAGCGTGACTAGAACTTTAGCAATCGCCATATTTTTGCTACAGTAAAGATGTGCATTTTCTCGATCACTAAATTCCTTG
>JBGCFY010000283.1:0-7920 GCA_045110315.1 Saprospiraceae bacterium | reverse complement strand
TTCTGGCAGCGGCGGAAAAGAGCAGAAAAAAGTTTGTTCCAAGATCAGATCGTACTGGCCTTCGTGTTGAAAAAAATCTTCGCACAATAATTGCTCCGCCGGAAAATCAGGAAACTGCTTCGCAAAGTTTTGCAACGGTAGTTCCGCAATATCCAGCACGTAAGTGTTTGTAAATCCTTGTTCAAATAAGTAAGCGGCTTCGTAAGCATTGCCCGCCCCAGGAATAAGAATGCGCATCGTTTTATCTTCCAGTTGATCGATATAAGTCTGGATTGGCGTAGAGGGAAATCCAATATCCCATCCGGTACGATCTTCTTTATAACGGAGTTGCCAGTACGCTTTGGTCGCATCGGTATCTTTTATGGTACTCATGGTAGTAGTTTTAATTTAATCGTCTCGTAATGATTCCTAAAGATACTGGATAAAAATATAAGTTGGATGATTTTTTTGTAGGAGATGGGATGAGTAAGAACTTCGGAGAGATAAAAAGGGAGCGTTTAATCTTATGATGATTTTTTTGTAAAAAGAGTAGGGGTGGGGGATTTAATTCACTAGCCATGTTCCTACCTTTGATTTAAACAAAAAAGGGAGATAAGTCTTAGGAGTAAGTTCACTACTACTTTTGTACTCCTTTAGATGGATAAACTAAAAAAAAATGGTAAGGCGTAAACGCATTGTATTATTTTACTATATTTACAAATGGCTAATTTATAAAAACAAAAAACTCCTATCTATATGAGGCTAGCACTTCAATTAAGTTGTCAACCCAATAGCATCTTGTGAAACTCGTCATAAAAGTAGACACCAAGAGAAGATCCATAACGCACAAAACCTTAAACCGTAGTTTTGGGCAGCTTAAAAAAACTCTAAACACTAAGTTGTGTCTCTTCTATGCTTATTGCCGTTGTCACCTTCTCTTTCCACAAGATAGTTTTCGGAAAAGTTAATTCAAAAATACTTCCTACGTCTACCGTTGATGTTACGGCTATGGCTCCACCCAATAGAAGTACTGACTTTTTACAAATAGCTAAGCCAATTCCTGTCCCCTCGTACGTTCCCGTATTATGTAAGCGCTGAAACATTTCAAAAATTCGGTCATGGTATTCTGCTTTTATACCAATGCCATTATCCTTAATGAGAAAGTGAATTGTATTTTTTTGCGCTGAAAACTCAATCGTCACTTTTTTTAAATCACTAGTATTATACTTCAATCCATTCTCGACGAGGTTTTGAAAAACCTGTTTTACGCGAGTGAAATCACTATTTAAAATGGGGAGTGGAGTAAAATCAATTTGATAATCTTGATACTTTCCTTCTCCACTTATTTGTGCAGAGAGCTGATTTAGTATTTTATTTAAATCTACTTTTTCTTTTTTTGCTGGCTGCATATCGTTTTGAGAGTATTCCAAAATATCCTCAATCAGGTGTTGCATCTGCTGGGCATTTGTACTAATGATTTGAAGGTATTCTTTTCCATTTTCATCTAAAACGTCAATGTATTTTCTATTAAACAAATTGATAAAGTTATTAATGTTTCTCAGTGGACTTTTCAAATCGTGAGAAGCGATATAAGCAAATCGTTCTAATTCTTGGTTGGATTTTTTTAACTTCCAATTTGACTTTTTAAGACCACTTTGAAAACCCATGATTAACTTAACAAAAATAAAGACGAGAAACGAAAACATAAATACCCAGCAACCATAAAAATACTTTTCTGGTAATTGTTGTTCAAACGGAAATCCCTGCGATTGTAAAACAGCCATGACCACAAGACACAACGATACAAAAAAAGTCCAAAAGAGTGCCAGTCGTTTTTTGAAATAGAGAAAAGAAACTGGTCCAATTCCAAATAACCAAAGCAAAAAAGGAGAACCTACTCCCCCCGTATAACTCATCAAGGAAAGAGAAACAATTAAACTATGAAGGGTGAAAAATATCCCACAGAGCATCAGATTTTTACTCACATTTAGTAAGACAAAAAATAATGCAGTGCCCAGAGAAGAATAGGCTAAGATATAGGCTCCCTTGCTAAAACCAATGTTGAAAAAAAATGTCGCTACGAGTGGAGAAACAACAGTAATGAGTAAGTTCACTAACACAATTAACGATAGACTCCTCATCAATTTGGGCACTTGATGAAACTTAGATGGAATTAGTTTTTTAATAATTGACATAAAGTAAGGATAATTTCAGTTTCATGCAGATCGCAATGTATACCTGTAAGCTTATTGTAATAGCTGCATTTAGTGATTAGAACCTCCTTAATATATAGCAAAATATGTTCCTCTTTTTAAATAAAAAATAGCTCACTAAAACAATCCAACATTTTAGTGCAGGGGACTTGTAATATATAATAGGATACCGTTTAGTATCTACCTTGCGTTCGCCCCCCACAATCCGCGTTGCTGTAAATTCCCTATTATCTTTCTTCAAAACACAATACCTTACCAAAAAAAGCAAATATCATGGCAAATATCACGGAGGAAACATTAACTATAAAACCTTGGCGGACCACAGAAAAAGTACTTTTTCGAGTGATAGCCGCCTACTTAATGGTCTACTTATTTCCTTTTCCAATCAACTATATTTCCTTTGTCTGGGGGTACGTATCGGAATACTATGGAATGGTTTGGCAAGTATTGTGCGACTGGACTTCAATTTATGTTTTTGGATTGGAGGAAGCTGTGCAACAGCAATATACGGGGAGTGGCGATACGATGTATGACTACGTGACGAGCGTTGTCAATCTAGCACTCGGTTTCCTAATAGCCTTGATTTGGAACATTTTGGATTGGCGGCGTCCACATTACGAAAAACTATATTTTTACCTAGAAATTTTGGTGCGCTACTCCCTCGCATTCGCACTCATTACCTATGGACTCATTAAAATTATCAAAACGCAATTTCCGGCGCCGGGACCTTGGCTACTCTCAAAACCGATTGGAGACCTTAGTCCCATGGGATTAGCGTGGCTGTTCATGGGCTACTCGCCGGGCTTTAATTTGTTTACTGGACTGGGTGAAGCGATTGGTGGTCTATTGATTTTTTATCGAAGAACACGATTATTAGGTTTGTTTTTGGCAATTGCCGTTTTGAGCAACGTTGTGGTAATGAACTTTTGTTACGATATTCCCGTAAAGTTATACAGTGCGCATTTGCTGCTAATGGCGATGTTGTTATTGGTGCGGGATATTCCCAAAATAATCAACTTCTTTTTCCTAGATCAAATTAGCGCAGCGCAGGTTTGGTACCAGCCTTTATTTTTCAAAAAATACAAAATACCAATCCTCTTAACCAAATTGGCTTTTATTGCTTATGTGGTGTATCCCTTACTCACGAATACTTTAGCGAATCAAAAAAAATGGGGCGATCTCAAACCGAAGCCAGCACTCTACGGAATTTACGAAGTAGAAAATTTTTATAAAAATGATACCTTACAGCCGCCCTTACTCACCGATTCCGTCCGCTGGCGAACGATGATCGTTCAATGGGAAGGACACGTCAATATTAAACTCACCAACGAAGCGGTCGTAGGGTGGAAGTTTGAGGTGGATACGACTGCCCAAACGATTGCTATGCATTCCTACCGAGATTCCGCTACAATCAATGGCGTTTTTGCATATTCACAACCAAGTTCGGAGAAGTTATTACTAGAAGGAAGGTGGAAGCAAGATTCCCTGCGGGTAGAATTTAACTACAAATCTGCCGATGATTTTAAATTATTACAACGAAAATTTCACTGGGTAAATGAAAGGCCGTATCATTAATTCAAGAAGTAGTAACATAGTGGAATATCTTGGAGGATCAAATCATTTTTCTAAACCAGCGTAAGCATGAATTTTAAATTATCGCCATATTGGATTTGCCAGTTATCGGGCTGGGGACTGGCGACGGCTTACTGGGTGTATTGGATGATTTATAATCAGTTTCCAAGTTTAATTGAAGGTACTTTTATTACGATTCTGACCTTAGCGAGTTCCATCGGAATTACGCACAGTTACTATATATTAGCTAAGCGGAAAAGCTGGCATTTGCTAAGTATTCGAGGCTTGTTTCCAATTGCAATTGTTGCGATTGTAGTATTGGCATTGCTCTTTACGATAATCAATATTAGTATTAATTATTTAGGAAATAATAGTTGTTTGGACTGTGGTTTTTGGGATATGGTGGAGGAGGCAAGATTGCGGATTTTTATCACGGGGATTCGTTTGATGGCAATTTGGGTGTTGGCTTTTCATTTGTATCATTACGCGCAGCGAGGTGCAAAAGCGGAGACGGAAAAGGCAGTTTTAGAAAATAAAGCTTACGAGGCACAAATGGAAAAATTGAAGGCACAACTAAATCCGCATTTTCTTTTTAATTCGTTAAATAGCGTCAAGGCGATGATTGCACTTGATCCTGCCAAAGCTCGTCGAGCAGTTGTACTGTTGTCGGATATTTTGAGAAGTTCTTTGCACGCTTCTCAGCAAAGCTTTATTCGGCTGGAAGAAGAATTGCAGCAAGTAAATGATTATGTAGAAATTGAAAAAATGCGTTTTGAGGAACGATTAGCAATTGAAGTAGTGATTGCACCAGAAAGTCTGCAGGCCAAAGTTTTACCTTGGTGTTTGCAATTGCTCGTCGAAAATGCTATCAAGCATGGCATTAATCAACGGAAAGCGGGCGGTCGACTTCGGATCGAAGCCTACTGCTCAGCGGAAGAACTCTATTTACAAGTAATCAACGATGGACAATTAACCATGAAGGAAGGTCATCAAGGTTTGGGCTTGCAGAATTTAAAGGAACGATTGGCCTTACATTTTGGCAAACGAGCTCATTTTGAAATTAAAAATCTAGCGACAGAACAAGTAAAAGCAACTATCAAAATGCCACTGGAATATGCATAATATCAATTGTATTTTAATCGATGATGAACGACTGGCACGGGAAGAACTGCGTTTGTTGTTACAAGATTTTCCTGACTTTAAAATTGTTGGAGAAGCCGCTAATGCCGACGAAGGAATTGATTTGATTACAAGCTTAGCACCAGATTTGATTTTTCTTGATATTCAAATGCCAGAGCGATCAGGCTTCGATTTATTGGAGGCGCTAGACCATACACCACAAGTAATTTTTACCACCGCTTTTGACCAATACGCAATTCGCGCCTTCGAAGTGAATGCCTTGGATTATATGTTGAAACCCATTCGAAAAGAAAGAATGTCAAAAACCTTAACAAAAGTTCGTGCGGAAATTCAGCAGCAAAAACTAAGCGATTCCCCCGTAACGGTCGTCTCCAAAGATCGACAAGTTTTTATCAAAGATGGCGATCAATGTCATTTTGTAAAACTGGCTACGATTTCTTTTATCCAATCGGTAGGGAATTATGCCAAGTTACATTTTGAAGGAAAATCTGCACTTTTACATCGTTCGCTCAATCTCTTAGAACAAAAATTTGATCCCACTATTTTTTTTAGAGTGAATCGCCAAGAAATTATTAATCTTTTATTTATTGAAAAAATTGTTCCTTTGTTTAAAGGGAGCTTGCGCATTCATTTAAAAGATGGTACACAAGTGGAAGTCTCCGAAAGACGCTCCGCTAAATTTAAAGAACGGATGAGCATTTAGGGAATAAGCAGCTTGTCCATGCAGTTAGTTCCGCAAATTATTCTAACTTTAGGTATGCACTGACTTTAATCTCTTTTATGAAAATATTATTCCACTGCTTCGTATCTTTCCTCTTGCTCGGGCAAGCTTGCACTTCTGCCGATACCACTACAACTAGCAAAACATCGGAAATTGATTCCAAAAGAGAAACTACTTCTCCCCAGTTCAAAGAAGACAGTTTAAGCATTGCGTATACCTATTGGTGGCCCGCATCAGGACCTTTCATAGGAATGTGCGGCGACCAATATTCTTTAGTCGTTACTGGAACCATAACTGCATTAGCCGCAAAACAACCACAAGAAAACTTTGTCGCACAACGGGGAACAATTACCCTCCACGAAAAAATTTGGTCACAAGCCACCGCACAACAAAAGTACCAAGGAGAAAAGTTTATGGTTGCGGACGCTTTCGCTAAAACGGGCGTTGAGTTAGGAGATAAGGTCTTGGTTTTTATCTATGCTTACGAAGGAGTCTACGCACTGCCCGGTGGAAAATCTATTTTAAAAATAGAACAATTCGATGGTCCAGAAGTGCAAGCTATCCGTAAGTATATCGCCGCCGAACAAAATCCTTTAGTTTTACAAAATGATCTAGAACTTTGGGCGAAATACCAACTCGACGAGGCTTTGCAAACAATTATTGATTGTCGATTATCACAGGAATAAGGGCTAGTTTAAAATAAAAAACATCGAACCAACACGTGGTTGATTCGATGTAACTTTCACATGATGTAAGTTTTATTTATCTCGTTTTTAGGCTGACTTCAATCGTGTAAGCACCTTCCGTTTGCCCTTCTCCTCCGACGACGCCAATGATAACTCCGTAAGGATTATTAACGGCACGCAACTCTACAGATCGTGTATGGTCTTGCGTTTTACCCTTCCACTGACGATCCCAAACGTGATCAGCTTCACAACTCACACAACTTGGTAATTGTGGTACAATCGAAGGTTTAGATTTATTAGTAGAATAAGCGTACAAGCTAAAGTTGGCATTTTCATCCGTAGGAATAAGCTTAATCACCATGACGGAATACTTTGGGATTTGAGTGAAATATAGCACGTGATTTCCTTTGTATTTTTTGACTTGTGTTTCGGGGAAACAAGCGTTAGAACTATTCCACGCCCAAGATAAATCGGTCATCACGGCACCTTCATTAAGATCACCAGCTACGGCAACGGCAGCGTTGGGTTGAGATTCAAATTTCTTGACAGTCATTGGCGTTTGGGCATAAATGTTTTGTAAAAAAAATACACAGCAGAGTAGGAGTAAGGTCTTTTTCAAAATAGAAGTTTTTTGCGGTGGTTATTTTTATTAACTTCCTAACCACTCGAGTTAAAAATTAAATACTAAGACTAAAATCAACGTTTGATATTGCAATTTAGTAGATTCTACCCGAGACTTACCCACCTAAAAGTATAGTTCTTTGCTTGGTAAGTTGTAACTTGCGGAGGCACTTTTGTTTCAGAACTAGACTGGAAGATTGTAGTGCTGCATTTTCAAGTATCAAAAAAATAAGACATGAATTATAAAATTTTCTCCGTTGAAATAAAAGACCACCTTGCAAAGGTTGTTTTGAATCGCCCCGAAAAAGCGAATTCAATTCCACAAGAAGGCTGGGATGAAATGCAAGCCATTTTTGCGCAGTTGGATGCGGAGGAAGCTGTACGAGTCATTATCTTGAGTGGCGCAGGAAAATGCTTTTGTGCAGGTATTGACCTAAGTTTATTAATGTCTGTGCAACAACTCAACGACCTAAATTGTGAGGCACGGAAGCGGGAACAACTTCGAAAATTTATTCTAGATCTCCAAGCGGCGGTTAATGCAATCGAACAATGCCGGAAGCCCGTTATTGCAGCTGTTCACGGTGCGTGTATTGGTGGCGGAGTTGATATCATTGCAGCTTGCGATCTGCGTTATTGTACAGAGGATGCTTATTTTACCATTAAAGAAATTGACATGGGAATGGTTGCAGACTTAGGAACTTTACAACGATTACCCAAAATAATTGCTCCTGGAATTGCAGCAGAAATGGCCTACACCGGAAGGAATGTTTCTGGCACAGAAGCCGCTAAGATCAACTTGGTGAATCAAGCTTATCGCGACCAGACGGCAATGGAGCAAGGTGTGCAAGAAATCGCAACCATGATTGCGAGTAAATCTCCCGTTTCAATTCGAGGAACGAAAGAAATGTTGCGCTATACCCGAGATCATAGCGTAACGGAAGGACTACAATATATGGCTACTTGGAATGCATCGTACTTACTGTCTAAT
>JBGCFY010000282.1:0-10992 GCA_045110315.1 Saprospiraceae bacterium | reverse complement strand
GAAATTGAGTTTACAATAAGTTGAAAAGAATTTTGAGCTTAAACGAGGCAAAAAACGTAGACAATGCCGGAGCATTGGCGAGGCTTTTTAACGAAGTAGAAGCTTAAAAGGCTTTCAAGTTATTAGTTAATTTAATTCTGCGAACTACTTAAGTATAAATAAGATTTAAGCCATTTGAGTGCTAAGGTAAGTGAATTCGTGAGCTTCTTTGTCCAAGAATTCATCTCCTATCACTCCTCAATTGAGTTTCTATCCCATTTTCTTTCGCAGGAACGAATGAAAAGCTCCTTTGTTTAATGCAAAAGGGCAATTTTTTTTGGCAAAATCGTAGTTTCTAATTGCTGTTCTACCATTTTAAATCCCTGTGATAAGGTTTTCCAAGCAGTAGGATCTCCCAAATGTACACCTTCCAGCGTGGCCAAATCTTGATCTTTAATCCAATTTTGCCGAATCCAAGGAAGTTCATATCCTTCACTAACTAAAAAAAACTCGTAACTTTCATTTGCAGCAAGCGCAGGAAATTGAAATTCAAAACTAAATTCATTTCCAGGTAAAGAAACCAAATATTGAGCATCGGTAGCGTAGACAGCCGTCAGCGTTGAATGCCTTGCTCCGTCGATAATTTTCATTTTTTTGGGTTGATAAACTTGCGGCATTACTTTTTGATGAATGGCTCGGATGTTTAGATCAGCTAATTGCCAAAATCCTTTCGCCATTTCAAGCTTGATGCGGAAAAGAGAGCTTTGGTTTTTGCGATCGGGTAAAGGAACAAGTAGCACTTGCGAAGAACCATTTTTTATAGGTTGCAATTGCTCAAAGTTTTGCCACGTCCCATCTTTCCAGTAAGAAAGTTGAATATGAGTTAACGTTTCCAAAAAATCTGCCTTTTTTTCCTCGGACGCGCCATTCCGTAGCCGATTAGCAAAATACATCCCAAGGTCTTGGCCACGATAAGCCAACTGGCGTTGATCCAAAAAATGTGCTAATTGCGTTTGTTTTAAACTAAGTACCAAACCTAGCGCAGCAGAAGTGTTCCGCTCAAGGTCTATAATAATACTTTCTTGTTGTTTAAAAGGAATGGTATCGGAGAAAAGCTCGTACTTTGGCTTTTCGGTTGGAAATTGAATTGGGGTAGCAATGTTTTCTTCATTCATCATCGTAGACCGATAAGGGTAGTCTTTCCCACAAGTATAATAATCACCTGCGATGTCACGGTAAACGTTTTGATTCTCTTTTTTAGGAATTGCTTGTATGGCGAGTTTGTTGAGGGAATGAGTAGCTAAAGTTTCATTTTTTAAATGAAGTACTAAGCTTTCTTGTACGTTTTGCTGTAAAGCAGTAATTTCTTTTGCGCTAGGAAGGGGAAGTATTGCCGTTGAAAATCCCTCGACCGCTGGGAATGGTAAAGCAGCCTGACTTCCGACGTAAAAAGTAGGCGCGCAACGCTGGCAGGCTTTAGGGTTAACCAAACAGTGAATATCTAGCTTAATGTTAGCTCCCGTAATCATGCTCCTCGGAGCAAGCGGCGTTTCCTGTAAGATCGCCAATTGGTTGGTTTCCACAAGTGTAATTTCGTCGAGCATGAAGTTAAACGCACCTGCAGTACTACACGCTTGCTCAAAGTCAAATAAATAACCTCGCCCAGCTAAACCCGTTTGCTTAGTCGGAACGGTCCACTTTTCCAAAATACCAATCCTACCATCTTTGAAGTGAATTTTTAAAAAAGGCGCACTCACCGTATCACTATAAAGTGTCGCATTGAGTGTTTCGTATTGTAAAATAAATGCTTGGTGTGTATAAACCTTTACGGCAGAAACCGCAAAGCATAATAATAAACTTGCCAAGATCATTTGTGGGTATCGAATGGTTTGCATCTTTATTTTGAACTTCTGTTTGATATTTTATCAAGTCTAAATGAAAACTCAAAATTGCGAAAGAAATAGAATGGATAGCAATTGAAAAATAATAAAAACACATTATTTAATCGCTCATATTAAGAAATATTGAAAAGCAGGTAACTAAAGTTAATGAAAATCGTCTCTTTATTGAGAAAGTAGTCCGTAGTACTTAGTTCCTTTTTAACGCAGTAATAGCGGAAAAGAAGGCTACAAAAGGGAGTTTTATTTATGTTACAGTGCATTTAAGACTTTAGAGATTAAGTAAATGGCTTTAAATTTCGCAATTTTAATATTTTATAGCTAATTTTGTTTGTTTGAAGTTGTTTTAAATAACTTCATTTCAATGAAACTTCAGTGATAAAGGTCTCAATTCAATATCTCGGACCATTTTATTTACTGTGAAACACTTAAAAATAAGTAAGCAGATAGCAATACCCTGATTGAGGTAGCAGCTATTGGTATACTTACAAACCCCCAACGGTAGCATTCGTATGGCGACAAAAAAAAGGAGTAAGGGTAGGGGACAACTCTCTTTTAACCTTGGTATTAACGATGAACGAATACCAAAGTTATTTGGAATATTCTGCCTGTTTTTCGCATTCTATTTATTTATAGCTTTTTCTTCTTACCTTTTTACTTGGCAAGTAGACCAAGACCGTGTATTGAGGTTTTCTTGGGGGTTACTCCTAGAGGGCGATGTAGAAATGGCTAATTGGCTAGGTCGATTGGGAGCAATCATTTCCAATATGTTCTTCTATTGGGGATTCGGTCTGCCTTCTTACATCTTCGTTTTCTTGACGAGCGTATTCGGAGTTGCTTTAATTAAGCGGACTCCGCTGAGCCGATTTATGGGCTTGCTGCGCTATTCTATTCTAGTATTGATTTTCTTAGCTTTATTCTTAGATTTTATTTTCAGTAATTCCGAATTTCCTTGGGGCGGTGCTTTTGGGGAAGGTGTCGGCGGCTGGCTCAATAACTTTGTTGGTGACGTAGGAATGGTTACCTTATTTATCTTCCTCGTTTTTGGATTTCTCGTTTGGATTTTTAATCCAAATTTCAACGAATTAACGATGGAAAAACTTTGGTTTGAAATCAAAAGCTTTTTTCAAGATCTTCGAAGCGGCCGAATTTTTCAATCCAACGTTAAAACTACTCCCAAACCTAAAGCTTTACCCTCAACCCTTCGACCAACAAATCAAAAAACAACAACAGCGGAACTTCCGGTGACACTATCTACCAGTGAAGAAACGCCATCTACTAATCAAGGAGCAACTGACTCAGGAGTTCCTTCGGAAGCAGGTGCAAAGCTTACCGCCGAAGAAGCCTTGCGTGGAGAGCAACTGGCTTTTGACATGCCCAATAAGAAAGATCGGGTCAAGCCGAAGTCATTGGATGTTGACTCAGAATTAGAAATTAATGTTCCTTCGGAGCAACCTACGACTAACAATGACAATAGCAAACCTCCTACGGTGGAGGAAGGGCTCGCCATCGAAATGGATAATCGTGGGCACAACGAACCTTACGATCCTACCCTCGAACTTTCTTCTTATGAACATCCAGTTTTGCAATTACTGCAAAGCTATGATGATCAAAAATTTGAAATTGATCGTTCCGAATTAGAACAAAACAAAGATCAAATTATTGAGACTTTGTTAAATTATAAAATTGAAATTATAAAAATTAAAGCAACCATCGGTCCTACCGTAACGCTTTACGAAATCGTTCCTGCACCAGGTGTACGGATCTCAAGGATTAAAAACCTGGAAGATGACATTGCTTTGAGTCTTTCCGCATTGGGAATTCGGATTATTGCACCAATTCCAGGGAAAGGGACAATCGGTATAGAAGTACCGAACAAGAATAAGCAAATGGTTGCGCTGCGAGAATTGCTAGTCCACGAGAAATTCAAACGCGCGAAAATGGATTTACCCATCGCACTGGGAAAAACAATTTCTGATGAAGTTTTTGTGGCCGATTTAGCGAAAATGCCTCACTTACTGATTGCCGGAGCCACGGGACAAGGAAAGTCTGTCGGGGTCAATGTGATCTTGATGTCTTTATTGTACAAAAAACACCCTTCGCAAGTAAAGTTTGTCTTGATTGATCCTAAGAAAGTGGAACTCTTTCCGTACAGCAAAATTGAAAAACACTTCTTGGCTTGTTTGCCAGGACTAGAGGAAGCCATCGTCACCGATACTACAAAAGTAGTGCACACCTTGAACTCTTTGCTGATCGAGATGGACGAACGTTATAACTTGTTGAAAAAAGCGCATTCTCGTAATATTCGAGAATACAACCAAAAGTTTGTATCTCGAACGTTAAATCCGAATAAAGGGCATCGGTTTATGCCATTCATCGTATTAGTGATTGATGAGTTTGCAGATTTGATCATGACGGCGGGTAAAGAAATTGAACTTCCGATTGGAAGACTTGCACAGTTATCACGAGCCGTAGGAATTCACTTGATTATTGCTACGCAGCGACCGTCGGTAAACATTATTACGGGAGTAATCAAAGCTAATTTCCCCGCACGGATTGCCTTTAAGGTGACCGCGAAGGTGGATTCTCGTACAATTATTGATACGGGCGGTGCCGATCGTCTAGTCGGTCGAGGAGATATGTTGCTTTCCTTTGGTAGTGATTTGATTCGTTTACAATGTGCTTTTGTAGATACACCAGAAGTCGAAAAAGTTATTGATTTTATATCAACCCAACAGGGTTACCCTACACCTTTTTATCTTCCTGAATTTCATGGAGACGATGCGACAGATTCCAAGTCCGGCGTTAAGATCTCTGAGTTAGATGATTTGTTTCAAGATGCCGCTCATCTTGTAGTACAAAACCAGCATGGTTCCACTTCTATGCTTCAACGTCGAATGAAGTTAGGCTACAATCGAGCCGGTCGAATTATGGATCAACTGGAGTCGTTAGGCATTGTCGGTCCGAGCGAAGGAAGTAAAGCCAGAGAAGTTTTAGTCTACGATGAAGTGGAATTGGAACGGTATTTGGAAGATATCAAGAATAGGAAATAGGAGGCAACCTTGTGAACTATTTCACAAGGAATACAAACTAACGAATCTTTGATTCGTTAGTTTTTTTTATGTCTAATACTCACCCAAAACCTTTCCAAATCTATAGTTTATAGCCCAAAATCGCTATCTTTCCAATGCTTGCTGTTCGTTCAGGTCATTCATTACGTTTGCCAACGAGTCTTTTTTACGGATTGAAGACCTTTAACTATGATCGAAATAACTATTTGAAAAAATGAATTTAATAATTTAAAATATTTATTTTTAAACAACTTCTATTAAGGCAGGATTAAATTTATATTAGTACCTACGATCTACCAAAGGTTAATAAATAAAAAAACATGAAAAATAAGCAGCTTTTCTTCGCACTTGCCATGCTATTAGTAGCCTGTGGAACTGACGATTCAAAAGGAAAAGAGGGAACTCAACAACAATATACAATTGAGCAATTTATGGATAATGTTCGCATTGCGGGTGGTTCAATTGCTCACGATAATGCAACTATTCTATTGAGTAGCAACGAATCTGGAATCTACAACTTACAAAGTATTTCTGCCGACGGAAAAACGAAACAAAAATTAACGGACTCTGAACAAGAATCTATTTTTGCCATTTCTTATTTTCCGAATGATAAACGTTTACTGTACCGTTCGGATCAAGGAGGTAATGAAATCAATCACATCTTTTTGAGAGAAGAGAATGGCACGGTACGAGAATTAACTACAGATAGCACTGCTAGAGCCGCCTTTTATGGATGGAGTGGAGATGAAAAGAGTTTCTTCTTTGGCTATAATCAACGCGATCCTAAATTAATGGATATTTACGAAATGAGCATTGACAACTTTGAGGCAAAACTTATTTATAAAAATGAAGCTGCCTACGAATTTGGGGGGATTTCTAACGATAAGCAATACATGGCTTTGTCCAAATCGATCAATACCAATGATGCGGATTTGTTCTTATATAATTTTACTACGAAGCAGTTGGATAAAATATCCACAGAGCAGGCGAGTCATGCAGCGGCGGATTTTAGTGTAGATAATCGCTATTTATATTATTTGACAGATACGGGCAGCGATTTTGCTTATTTGATGAAGTATGATTTGACAACGAGCAAACGAGAAAAAGTGCAAGCGGAAGCGTGGGATATTAGTTATGCTTACTTTTCCAAAACGGGCAAATATCGGGTAGTAGGTATTAATGAAGATGGTAAAACGAAGATCAAAATTTATGATACTAAGGCTGCAAAAATAATTGACTTTCCGAGTTTTGGAGAGCAAACCATTACGAGCGTTAATATTTCAAACGACGAAAAATTAATGAGCTTTTTTGTTGGTGGCTCCAATACAACAAGCAATTTGTATAGCTATGATTTTGCTACTAAAAAATATAAGCAACTTACAAATACCCTCAATCCTGAAATTAATTCAAATGATTTAGTCGCAGCGGAAGTACTGCGCTTCGCTTCTTTTGATGGGTTAGAAATTCCTGGAATTTATTACAAACCAAAGTTTGCTTCCGCCAACGAAAAAGTGCCTGCGCTAATCTGGGTACATGGCGGACCAGGTGGACAATCTCGACAAAATTATTCTCCACTCCTTCAGTATTTAGTTAATCATGGCTATGCTGTTTACGCCATTAATAATCGAGGGAGTAGTGGCTATGGTAAAAAATTCTACCAGTTAGATGATAAAAATCACGGAGAAGGAGATTTGAAAGATTGCATTGCGGCTAAAAAATACCTTGCAGCACTTCCTTATATCGACGAGGACCGAATCGGAATTATTGGTGGTTCTTACGGTGGCTACATGGTTATGCGCGCACTTACGGCAGCACCGGAAGAATTTGACCTTGGTGTTAACATTTTTGGCGTCACCAATTGGCTGAGAACGTTAAAAAGTATTCCGCCTTGGTGGGAATCTTTTAAAGCCGCCCTTTACGAAGAAATGGGAGATCCTAATCAAGATTCTACGCGACTATACAATATCTCGCCTTTATTCCACGCAGCGAATATTACCAAACCCGTTATGGTATTACAAGGCGCTAAAGATCCACGAGTGTTACAAGTAGAATCGGACGAAATGGTGGCGGCGATTAAAAAGAACAATGTGCCCGTCGATTACGTTCTATTTGAAGACGAAGGACATGGCTTTCGCAAAAATGAAAACCAGATTGAAGCGTGGGGAAAGATTTTAGTATTCTTGGATCGCCATTTGAAAGGGAAAAAAGTAGGAAAAGATTAATTTCTATTTTGAAAAAAAAATAAGAATGAGTTTGAAGTTCTATAATTTAGCAACCGCACCTTTACACGAAACCACTTTGCTGAATTTGATTGAAAGCACTTGGAGTCGGATGATTCTGTCTTCTCCAGTCCTGAAAAATTATTGGAAAAAACTATATGATTATTTTCCGCAGTATCAATTGTTTTTAAAAGAAGACCATGCAATTATTGCGTATGCAAGTACAATTCCATTTTACTGGGATCAACCACTTGACGAATTACCAGAAGAAGGTTGGGACTGGTTGCTTGAGCAAGGTGTTAAGAACTACGAAGCTGGCGTATCTCCTAATTATCTGGGTGGTTTGCTAATTGGTGTTGATCACGCACATCGAGGCAAAAGTTTGAGTCGACTAATGATTCAACAAGCAAAAGAAAAGGTAGTTACGGATAATTTTAAAAATTTAATTATTCCTATTCGCCCTACCTTGAAAGATCAACATCCTGCAATTCCAATGAAGGAATATATTAATTGGAAAAAAGACGGACAAATTTTTGACCCTTGGATTAGACGACATGTCAACTCCGGTGCCTCCATCATTAAAGTTTGTGAAGCTTCGATGCGTATTGAGGCTTCTATGCAAGACTGGGAAAGTTGGACGGGAAAAGTTATTCGCGAAGCAGGAGAATATTCCGTGGAAGGTGCTCTTTCTTTAGTAAAATTTTCTCCAAAAGAAAACTTGGGTCGATACGAAGAACCTAATGTCTGGATTTACTATCCTAGATAAATGATCAGAAATTGTGTTATATCGTTTTCAAATAGCGGCAAACAAGAATCACTACAAAATGCAAAAAGCGCTAAGTCCGGTTTAACCGAACTTAGCGCTTTTGCTATTTAAGGTATCTGATCCACTCTTAATGGAGCACCGTTACATCACCTCTGTAAAGTAAGACTACATTATCCGTAAAGACTACTTCAATCAAGTAAACGTATACGCCAGGATTCATAGTTTTTCCTTTGAACGTTCCATCCCAACCATCAGAACCAGCATTGTTTGGCAAGAAGTTATTACGCTCGTATAGCTTTTCTCCCCAACGACTATATACTTGCATAAAGCGAACTTCTTCGACACCAGCTCCAGTGAAAACACTAAAGAAATCATTAGAGCCATCTCCATCCGGTGTAAAGACATTAGGAATAAAGACATTTCGATTTTTATCTACTTCTACTACAATTACATCTTCTCCAGGACAACCATTTTCGTCAAATACCGTCAAAGTATAAGTGGTCGTTGTTAATGGAGAAACAAATACGTTACGACAAAAAGTATCTACTTCGCAAGCTAAGTTCGTTGTAGGAGACCAAATAAAAGTATCAATCGGAACCGCTGGATCAAAAATAATATTAGGCTTAATAGCTAACACTTCTCCCAATTCAATGATGGTATCTTGACCAAGATCTACCACGATCTCTTGTGGTTCATCAATGATAAGCATAGTATCCAATTGACAATCTCTATTATCAATAATCGTAATTGTATGTGGACCTGCTAGGACTGGAATCGCTCCTGTCGTTAATACCTGTGGACCATTATCGACCGAAAAGAAAAAAGGTTCGTTCGGAGCCGCACCACCGTAAGCCGTATCAATTGTGATGACTGTTTGGAAGCCGTTACATTGTGGTGGCTCTGGCGTTGGAATTTCAACAATGATTGGCGGTGGCTCATTAACGATGTGTTGCGTTGATCCCGTACAGCCTTTTTCATCCGTTACCGTAACGGAGTATAAACCAACATCAAGGTTGCTCGCTACAGAACTATTTGGTGGAGCTACGTTGCCCGACCAAGTGTAAGTAGCAGGACCGGGGGCGTTACCACCCATCCACGAAACGGTGATTTGTCCGTCACTTTCTTCGTTACAGCTAATATCAGAAGTTCCTGCAGGCTCTACCATTACTTGGATAGGATCCGGCTCAGGAATTAAAATACTCGTTGAAGTTTGACAGCTATTAGCATCGGTAAGGGTCACGGTATAAGTTCCAGGAGCAAGACCCATTACGGTCATGTTAGTAGTAAGGTTACTCCACTCGTATTCATAAGGTGGGGTACCAGAACTGATTAAGGCAGCTACGGTAGCACTACCATCTGTAGAACCAAAGCAACTGACTTGGTTAATTTCCAAAGCCGCTAAATCAAATTCTAGTGGATCAGGAGCACCAACTTGGAAGAAAACAGTATCGGCAGCACAAACGCCATCGGTAACAACCACGAATTGTTCTCCTTGACAAAGAGTCATTGCCGTACTCGTCGCTACACCATTAAAAACTTCTCCAGAAGACCAAATATAATTGTATAAACCAGATCCATTTTGTCCGCCAGAAGCATTAGCTGTCGCTTGACCATCGCATAAGGTACCCGTGTTATCAAAACAAGTTACGCCTTGAATATTAGTAGGAACTGGGACGATAATTGCTGGAGGGTCTGGTAAAAATAATTCAAAAATAGCATCACAATTTCGATCATCCGTTACGGTGACAAAGTAAGTTGCATCGCCCATCAAGAGCGGAGCTGCAGCGGTCGTTGCACCGTTAGACCAGTTGTAACTGTAAGGCATTGTTCCTCCCTGCATAATTACAGCGAGTAGTCCATTGGGATCACCAGGACAGTTAGGGGAAGAAATTGTAGTATCCGCAGCAGTCAACGCCGCAGGTTGAGAAAGGGTAGCACTAGCAACTGCTTCACATCCATTAGCATCCGTTACCGTGACAGCATAAGGACCAGAAGGTATAGAGCTAATCGTTTGGGTATTACCGGCATTAGACCAATTAAAGCTATAATCAGGACCAGGACTTCCTACTACTACACCATCCAGTAAAACTTCGACGGATAAGCTACCATTGGAATCTCCATTACAAGTTGGCTGTACAGGGTTTACAATATTAGCTCCTAGTTGTGGAGCAGCAGTAATATTTGCTTGACCGGTCACGATACCTGGAGGCATAGCACTATCCGATAACGTAATGGAATAGGTTCCTGGCGATAAATTACCGACGGAAGCAGAGCCATTCGCCATATTAATATTGACTGGACCATTAACTGGACCACCACCCGTATCTTGCCAAATGAAATTATATGGTGCCGTACCTCCCGAAGCGGTTACGACGAATTGACCATTATTTAGACCAGAGCAAGCTGGTGTCTCCACAATGCTAATCATCGGTATAACTGCGGGAGGAATAATCGTGATGTTTTGATTAATTGGATTCACCGAAAGGTTATTACCAAGAGGATCTTCAACAATAATTGTAGTCGGGTCACTCGTGAAACTTAAATCCGAACTCTGTCCTGCCATACCGATTGCATCAAAGCAAATTTCAAAAATGACAGTGCCATCCGCTACGGTAGTTCCTAGGAAAGAAGGATCTAGCCAAGATACCGTAAGTTGACCCGGTAAAATATTAGGAGGATTAGGAGGCGTACCAAATTGGGCACCTGTTAATCCTGGTAAGTTAAAATTAGTAACTTGATCGAAAGTAAAAATGGCTGGGTCCCAATTCAAAGAAAACTGCACACTCACTAAATTGGTGAAATCAGCAACACTGACTTGTGCACAAACATTACCACCAGCAACCACCGTTTCTTGAGAGACTTCCAACGTCACGGTTTGACAAACAGGAACGTTAATGATAACGCTACCACCACAACTTTTACCATCTTCTACGATGACTTCGTACATACCCGCTTGATTGACCGAGTAAACTACCGTGCTACCGTGAGACGGATTTGGATTAACCAAAAATTCAGCGGTAACGGCGGGATTGCCCACTAATGACATGGTCATATTGGTA
>JBGCFY010000281.1:0-12873 GCA_045110315.1 Saprospiraceae bacterium | reverse complement strand
TCGGACATATACAAATCCATTCCACCAAAACCACCCGGCATATCAGAAGCAAAGTATAAGACATTGCCATCTATATTTAAGGTTGGATGCGTTACGGAATATTCATCACTATTAAAAGGAAGACCTTCTAATTTGCCCCAGGAGTCGCCTCCTTTAGCCGTAGCGGTATAAATTTTAAGCTTGACGATATCATCATCACTCTTTCCCGTTTTACCGTCTTTATAATTATTTCTAGTAAAATAAATTTCTTGTTTATCACTAGAGAAAGTTACGGCGGCATCATGGTATTTAGAATTAATTTCTTTTGCGAATTTTTCTGGTTGTCCATACTCATAGGTACCACATTCTTCGCCAACTGACTTTGCCGTAACGTAATACAATTCCAAGAATGGATTCCCGGTCCAAGAGTGTACTCTTTTAACCATCGAACCTTTATCTCTTTCTGAGGCAAAGATAAATCCTTCTTTATAGTACGTAGGTGTGAAATCATCTAAAGCTGAATTAATATCCAGATGAGTCGTTTCATAAATACCTGCATTTTTAACCCGCAGCTCTTCTTCGTAGTCGCAAGCTTTAACCAAGTATTGCCCACGCAAATCTCCCGGAACGTCTTCTACGTATTTCTCGAACCATTCTCGGGCGAGATCACATTTACCATTTCGTTGAAGTGCTTGACCGTAATATAATTTGTGGATGGGTTCAGCTTCAGGAATTCGAACTACTTGACCATACCAAAATTCTGCATTTTCTGCGTCGCTAATTTTACGATAACACTCTGCAATGTTGATCTTAGCTTCCGCGATATCATCTTTTTCCAAAATTTTGTTGTATTCTATAATAGCCTTTGAGTAGTCTAAGTTGTTCATGTACTTCTTAGCTCTTTTCAGTTTACCACTTTGAGCAAAGGAGGCACCAACAAAAAATAGAACTCCCACCAATGTGAGTAAAATTCTCTTGGTATTCATACTGTACTGTTTAAGTTTTGTAGGATGGTATAATACATATTAAAAATTATTTTAATATGTTGAAACAAAGTATTGTCAGTTAACCTCTATGTGAGATTAATTTTAAGTGGTGTTCAAACGAAATACACTGTGCATTAATACGTAGTAACAAAAGTTTATTAGCTATAAAATGTCAAACAAGTTTTGTTACCATGTAATAAACTAATACAACCCACTTGTTGAAATTCTTTAAAAATATCTGGGTGTTACTGTTTTTCTGGTTCTGTAGTTAAACTCGTAGCCCAACATGACTTCAAAGGAGCCTTGTGCTGGCTGTTGCAGTTTTGTTAAGGTATAATCGTAAGCAGCTCCGATTCTCAACCCATTCATCAGGTAATAAGAAGCCCAAATGTCTACCGAATCGAAAGAACTCGTATCATTGAATGCCTCTACAGCAGATCGGAAAGAAGAACCAATCCAAAAGGTTTGATAAAATAAGAAAGAAAGATCAATATCGAATTCGGTAGGACTACCTACCTGTTGAAACTCTTCATCTTTATTCAAAGCACTAAATAACCCGACTGTCTTAATCAGTACCGATGGTTTAAAAATAAGGGCGTCACCTCTCAATGGAATGGCTGCTCCCGTAGCAATGTAGTAATGCCGATATTGTTTGGCATAAATTGCGGTATTAATTTCTTCTTTGTCTCTTAGATCGTGTTCCAATAAATGTGGAACGGAAAATCCAGCATAAAAGTGCTTGGTATAGTAATAGACTCCGGCTCCGAAATTCGGTAACCAAAAACTAGGCTGTTCTTCTGCAAAAGCTTCGTCGATTTGTCCATCGGCTAAAGAAAGTTTACTCCAATCGGCTCGCCAATTGAGTGCTCCAGCTTGTACGCCAATCGATAGCTTCCCTTTTCCAATAGGAATTCGGTAAGCGTAACTTAAGTTAGCACCAATAGATTGAGTTGGTCCGATGACATCGTTAAATGCACTAAAGCCCACTCCTACTCGATTATTTTTCAAAGGAGTATGCATGGTCAACGATTGCGTTTGAGGTGCACCATCAATTCCCCACCACTGCGTACGGTGTAATAAGCCTATAGCCATATGATCTTTTGCACCAGCATAGGCAGGATTGTAAACTAAGCTATTGAACATATACTTAGTGAACATCGCATCTTGCTGAGCGGAAACCGTACTGACGATAAACACAAGGAGGGTAACTAATGTGTAAATTTTTCTCATGTCTAAATTTGTTTAAAATATTAAAGTTTTGGTTGATACAAGTGCCTCACTCTGATAGATTAAATTATTGTTTATTTAATTACATTATTGTAAGGAGACAAAAATTATGCTAAAAGCTAATATTCGTAGTTAAAAATTATGCTATTCGTTTTTAAAATGCTTGATTATCAATGATTTAAGAAAAATATTTTAACAAAAAAAAATAACAAATATTCGATATTTTTTTAATACAAAACCTAACGATGGAGGTAAACATATCCCGATAAAGTAGTTCCATCTCCTCGATCAAAAAGGTAAAAGTAAGTTCCATCGACCAAATCTCTTCCTTCCCATCTACCACGCCAGTCATTTTGATACTTCGTTTGATTCAAAACTTGGGTTCCCCAACGGTTGAAAATTTGCAAACTATGATTTGGAAAAGCCTCTATTCCTTGAATCATGAATACATCATTAACACCGTCACCATTGGGTGAAAAAGCATTATAAATTTTGAGATCGTTGGAAACCATTGTTTCGCACTCAATATATACCTTAGCCAGTGCCGTATCGCAAGCTATTTCATTGCAAATGACGTACAAAAAGCTATCCATAACGCCACATTCGTCAGCGTCAGGCACATAAGTCACAGTACAATCACTATTTTCGATAGCAGTACCAAAGTTAGGTCCAACACTTAATAAACCTTGGATAATTATCGGTCCGAGGCTGAGGGTGTTATCAGGAATGGTATCATTCCGGCAAATATTGATGGAAACGGGTGTGTTTTGAACGGTTGTATCTGAATCATTTAGCGCTACGGGGGGATTAGCGGGCTGTAGATCCAGAATATTTAAAGCGAGATAAACGGTATCGCAAACGGGGTAATTGTCGCAAAAAACGATGCAAGCAGTATCAACTCCTAATGCAATTGCCTCTACCTCAATGCATAAAGATACAAAATCTACCTCAAAGTTCACAGCAGAACCCATAAAATCATTACAAATATCGTAAACGGTGTCAATTGTCCCAAAAAGCTCACTCGTATCGAGGCAGAATGTGACAATTTCCCCAAGCCCCAAAGTGTCCGAAATCGTGCTTGGTTGCGGATTTTCTACTTGTACAATCAAGTAGGTCGTATCCCAATTTCCTAAATCATCTGAGATTAAAATACAGGCAGAATCTACGCCTAAGTCGATTGCCGTATACTCCACGCAAAAACTCACTGGATCTACGTCAAAAGTGACAAATTCACCAGCGCTATCTGGACAATCATTGATAATCGTCAAAAGGTTACCAGAAAAGTCATTTGTATCTGCACAAAAAGTAGTTGTTTCATTCAATAAAATGGTATCAAAAATAAAGGACGGTCCAGTTTCCGTTGCCCAGATATAAAAATTGGTCGTATCGCAATTATTCATTGCATCACAAATCACAATACAAGCCGTATCTGGTCCGCCAATACTCAAGCCTGTATAACTAACACAATTGGTTGTACTATCTAAGCTAAAACCTACAAAACTAGTCGTGGTAGGACAGGTATTTTCTAAATTGGCTACGGCACCCGATAAGACCATAGTGTCTAAGCAGTACACTTTTATTTCTCCAATATCAACCGTATCCATGAAAACACTGCTTCCAGGTAATGCAGCAACCGTTACGACCAAGTAAGTGGTATCACAAATGTTTAACTCATCACAAATTACCAAACAAGCCGTATCGACGCCTGGATTGACGCCTGTAAAACTCAAACAACTCGTATCGGCTAGAACTTGAAAATCTACCGCAGTCCCTGAAGTCACACAAAGCTCAACTGTCGTATTCGGTAATGCGAGTAGTTCACTAAAGTCCGTCAGGCAAAAAGTGTCTGTTTCCCCTACCCTTTGGGATTCAAAAACATACGCTGGATTGACGCAGGCTACATTAACCCAAAAAGTATCTGCGCAGGCGGTTGCCGTTTCGGTGACAATCACCTCGTGTGTGCCCAGAGCAAAATTTAGCTCCGTTCCTTTGGGAACTGCGCCTTGACTATATCCAATCATGGAAGGTGTCTGCGTATTGATGACGGTAACGAGCATGATGGTGTATTCATTTAATGGATTGCCACCAGTAATGTTTAAAGTCGTCGCATCTAATATCCAATCGCCCATTGGGTCCCATAGGTTCATCGAATCTACCAAATCTGAGATATTCTCAAATTCTCCCGAAAAGCTAATGGTAGCATCCGGTTGTGTTACTTCCCATTCGTCCAAAAAATAAGGTCCTGCGTTCCCCAAACCGAATAAAGTGGTATAAGTATAAGAATTAATCGTATCAAAATTGCAGGGTGCAATACCAGCAGCGTAAGGCATTCCATTAGTTGTAATTTGAAAATCAGCAATTTGCGTAAGCGATAAGTCGATACACACCGCAGCGGAACTTGCACAATCTTCGAGGTAGAATACCAAAGTATCTTCCTCCATGGAAAGTAAAGTATCGTTTAAGAAAGCGGGAGAAGCTATGCTAGTGGCGAAAGTAGCTAATGCACCCGTTTCTCCAGAAGGAGTCGTGGCGAAGCTATTCGCAGTATAAGTCATGCATAGGGCTAAAAAAAATAAGTAAAATTTATTCTTCATGGTAGCTTTAGTTTTAGCGGTCTGCGCGTTGAGGCAAGCAGTTATACCAATTTGAGGGAACCAACGCTAGCGTGGAAGGCTAGTCAGTACCAACAATATGGGAAATCGTGTAAATTTTAAGGATGTAATAGTGGCGTAATGAGATAGGTTACAATGAAGACGTTTTCGAATGATTAATCAAGTATCATCTAATACCTATCAAAGCTCATATCTTAATATCTTAGTAATAAATCTGATATGATACTTTTTATTAATACCGAAAATCATGCCAATTGCGGTAGGAATGGTAAGGAATAAGGGTGGTTGTGTTTGGTGTAGAAAAGAAACAATTGCACTACAAAACAATAAAGATAGAATATAAAATATGCTAATTTTTAAACACCTACCCTGCAATTATTTACACGTAGGCTTTCTACCGTTCTGCGGAATTCATGCTAGTTATAGAAAAAGGTCTAAAATAATACAAAACCCCAGAATAATACTGGCTACACCATTAGTCGTAAAGAAAGCAAGGTTTATTTTGGACAAATCGTTGTGCTTAACGAGCGTATGCTGGTAAAAAAGCAAGCCGACGAAGCTTACAGCCCCTAACCAGTGTAACCATCCAAATTCGGGAAATTGAGCCGTTAAAAAATTGGCGGCAAGCAAGATTAAAACGGCACAGATAACGTGCAAAAAGGAAGATAAGCGTAGTGCATTTTTTCGACCTAATTTGACGGGAATCGATTTCAAGTTTAAGGACTTATCAAATTGATCATCTTGCAAAGCATAAATAATATCAAACCCACTCACCCAACACAAAACGGCAAAAGAATACAAAATGGGGATTAAATCAAACTGACCACCCGCCGCAAGGTAAGCGCCAATGGGTGCTAATGCTAAGCCCAAACCTAAAACAAAATGACACAAATAAGTAAATCGCTTGGTGTAGCTATACCCTAAAATGATAAGTAAGGCAATTGGCGACAATAAGAAACACAACGGATTAATGAACCAAGTTGTGGCAATGAATAAACCTGAATTGATGACCACAAAAACAAATGCTGCTTGGGGGCTAATTACACCTGCTGGAATTTCTCGGACGACGGTGCGGGGATTTTTTTCATCAATATCACGATCTAAATAGCGATTGAAAGCCATGGCGGCACTTCTTGCAAAAACCATACAAGCAATAACCAAGGCAAATAGCCAAGGGTCAAATCCTTTATCCAATGCTCTGGAAGCGAGAAAAAACCCAAGTATAGCAAAAGGAAGGGCAAAGATAGTATGACTAAACTTAATCAAGGACAGATAGTCTTTCATAGTAGCAAGTAGCGGTGCGTTAGAAATTGAAGTTAAGTATTTATTTAGAAAACATCCCTTCAATTAGAAAGGTTCGCCAAGCGAGAAACATTTTCTGAATAAACATATTTTCAGCAGGGTGTAAAATTAAAAAAGCCTGCACAAATTATTCAATTTGCGCAGGCTTTTTATTAAAGCGATTTAAAATGCAACTTAGTTTGCAGGCATCGCAGGAGCCGCTGGCTTCTGTGGTGCAGGTGCATTAGGATCTTTATTTACCACTCCTTTAATTGTCAAGTAAGACTGTGGAGGATCTGTATTAGCGGTAACAGTAACTCTTTTCGTTTGGTTACCTGGCTTGTTCTTACTATCAAAAACAACTTTGATTTCTCCAGTACTACCAACTGCGATAGGATCTTTCGGCCAATCTGGCACAGTACATCCACAGCTACCTTTAGCGTTGCTGATAATTAATGGCTCATCTCCTGTATTTTTGAATTTGTAGATGTGCGTTACTTTTTCACCAGCATCTACGGTACCGAAGTCAAACTCAGTTTCTTCGAAAGACATCGTAGTTGTAGGTCCTGCAGGTACAACTGGTGCAACTGCCTTATTTGGTGCATCTGCTGCTGGATTAGCAACTGCTGCGTTTGTTGAAAGGCTAGCACGTGCATCTGCTTTTTTAGCATCATCACCACCACCGAATAAAGAGTCGAATCCACCGAATAGGTTGATTAGCAAGGCTACGGCAATGACTCCCAATAAGCCGATTTGAATTTGTTTAGACTTTTCCATTATTATTTTAAGATTTTTAGAATTACAAAAATATACTTCTAGAATATGTTGATTTTTTACTATCTGTATTTACAGTAGCAGCACAAAATTAATGTTTTTTTTTCATATAAGAAAGGGATAAAAATAGCTATTTTGCTACTCCCCTACTCAAAGTCAAAGTTTCTTTTAGCAATCGAAGCTTTTAGGGCTTCTGTCCTAGCAATTTAATACCTTACAAAAATAATGGTATTTACTAAACGCCTTTGTTAATGAGTTGTGAATGATATGTTAAAATCACCATTTAAACCCATTTCTAGCTAAAAAGTTTAGTTTAAACAATCTTTTTGATTTGTCCTTACCGTATTTGAAGTTAAACTTTACAAATACAATACCTATTTTCCTCGGGCGGCAACATGGTTTTGGAAAGCTTCAATGGATAAATTATTGAAACAAGTTGCTGCCGTTAAACCGCCTTTTCTTGCTTGGAGCAAGCCGAAATGAATGTCCTGAATGCCGATTAAACTGTGTGCATCGGGATTAATTGCAATTTTCACCCCTCTTTCCAAAGCATAAGGAATCCACCGCCAGTCGATATCGAGGCGATAAGGATTAGCATTCAATTCGATGACAACACCGTTGGCGGCACAAGCTTCAATTACTTTTTCGTGGTTAATTGGATAGCCTTCGCGCGACAATAATAAGCGTCCCGTAGGATGTCCTAAGATCGTCGTGTAAGGATTTTCGATCGCTTTGATCAAGCGCGTTGTGGCTTTCTCTTTATCCATTTTCAAATTGGCGTGGACAGAAGCAACAATAAAGTCAAATTTGGCTAAGATTTCTGCATCGTAATCTAAGTTGCCATCGTTCAGAATATCTGATTCGATTCCTTTAAAAATTTTAAAATCTTTAAATTGTGCGTTTACTTGATCAATTTCTTCCATTTGCGCAAGCACTCGATCGGGTTTTAAACCATTGGCATAAAAGGCAGATTTAGAATGATCGGTAATTCCGATGTAATCATATCCTAGCCGTTGTGCTTCCTCCGCCATTTCTTGCACAGAGTTGATACCATCGCTATAGGTGGTATGGCAGTGTAGCACTCCTTTGATATCCGTTGCTTCGATGAGTTTGGGAATACGATTTTCTTGTGCGAGGCTAATTGCGTCCGCATTTTCGCGTAGTTCGGGTGGAATAAATGCCAGTTTTGCTTTGGTAAAAATTTCTTTTTCGTCGATAATTGCACGAAAATCTGTGTCAGGACTCGCCGCAACGAAAGCGTCGAGAAATGCTTTGGCTCCCGTAAATCGGAAAAACTTCGACCCAAAATCAGTAGCGGCGCATTGAAAAATTCGAATTGGTGTATTGTTTTCATCTCGATACAGGCGATACTGTTCTTGGGTGTCTACCAAGCTTAAGTCCAGTGGTTTTAAAACAGCGTCTAATGGATCTTCCGTACCGACCAACAAATCTATATGTTCCACAATTTCTAATCTTCTTGCCATTGCACCGGTAAGTTCCACCGAAATGTTGGGTAAAGCCGCTCTTAGCGTTGCGATGAGTTTCAAGGCAATCGGTTCCAATTTCGCATAATGAAATTTATCTCTGGACTGTAAGAAATAAGCCAGTTTTGCTTTGAGATTTTCTTGCGTTTTGTGCCCAAACCCTTTCAATTCAATCAGTCGATTTTCGTTGCAAGCGTAGAGTAATTCGACGATACTTTCTGCCCCGAGGTCTTTCCATAGCACCCTGATTTTTTTGGGACCAAAGCCTTTAAGTTGAAGCATTTCTTGTACACCGATGGGCGTTTGTACTTGGTATTTTTGGTAGGTTTCTAAAGTTCCTGTTTCTAGTAATTCTTTGATTTTCCCAGCGATTGCATTACCAACACCTTTGATCGCAGCAATTTCTTCGGGCGTCATTTCTGCGATGGGTTTGGAAACTTTTCGGAGTTGAAAATAAGCATTTTGATAAGAACGTATTTTGTACGGATTCTCATCGTGCAGTTCCATAATTTTGCCTAAACTATTAAATGCCGAAGCGATTTCCTTATTTGTCATGCTGATGCTAGTGCTTGAAATGATGATGCAATGAGCGCGAAAATAAGTTTTTTCGTGCAAAAATCATCAGTCCATCGCCGAGAGATTGCAATCCAGTAAGAATTACGCTCCTATAAGCCAGATAACATTTCGTTTTGAAGGCTTCTTTTATTAGAAATGAAGTTATTTTAGATTAAGCTTTTGTTATGCTAAATCGTAGTTGGAGAATTATTATCATCTTCATCAAAATAAAGATTGATATTGCGGACAAAGTCTAGGTCGTTAACTATCTTGATGAGCTCTCCCGTTTTTTTTTTTTTTTTGAAAGTTACGTGATAAAAAGCTTCGATATCGTCGTTGAAGCCTACGTTCTTGATATTGACGAGTTTTAATCTCCGACAATATTTCTTGAGGATTTTGTTTAATTCAGGGTCGGTCGTTTCGTTGGACGTATAGGAAAGTTGAAGTAAATGTTGTCTCCGTTTGGGCTTTGCAAAATCGAAGGTTACCAGTAAAATAATTACACTACTCACAATGAGCGTTGCTGTCACCGCAACAATCGAGAGCCCTACTCCTGCGGCCATTCCGACCGTTAAGGAAAAGAAAATAAAGATAATATCTTGGGTATCTCTAACGGCGGTTCTAAAACGAATGATAGACATTGCCCCAACGAGTCCGAACGCTCTGGCGAGGTTATTACCAATAACTAGGATTACAACAGAAGTAATCATGGCAAGCAATACCAGTGAATTGACAAAAGTGGTAGAATAACTGGGCCCTTTGTATACAAATCGGTATACCAAAGAGATGATCAGCCCACAAATGAAGGCGATCAACATATTACCTGCAATATCAAAAATAGAAGGTGTGAATACTTCTATTTGTCTAAATTCTTCCAGCATTTCGTTTTGCTTTAGTGTTTCTCTATAGTTGTAAGTACCAATAAAATTACTTATTCCCTTTTTATTATGGTACTTATTTTCCTGCGCGTCGTTTCAATTCATTAAACATACGTCCATAACTGATTGTATCAAAGCGAGACGAAGGATTAATGCTACTATGCGAATCAATGCACAGGCAGTATTTGGAAGCAGATTCTTTGTGCAATCCTAGCGTTCCAATAATAGGTTTGACCCAAGAGGGGCAGTATTCATTGAATTTGACTTCTAAGATAAAATGGCTGTGCATAGCGATAAGTACGCCATCTTCATCGTACAAGTCGTCTACCGTTGGATAAGCGGTGCTTCGCAAATTTTTATCGAAGGTAATTCTTAAATTATTTCTAGTGTCAATAAGTTTGCTTAACCAAGGTTCCCTTTCGTAAATCACACAAACGACGGGACGCATTTTACGGGCGTACACGTTGTACATAAACCGTTTGGCATCGTCCTTTGCATTTTTAAATTTTTTATTATTTTCTACAAAAGCATCCGTATTCTCCCCCGCAAAAATCTTTTTGACATCTTGATAGCTGACGGGCGCTCTACTTTTGTAGATTGGTCCTTCGTACTTTCGCTTAATTTCACAGAAAACCGTATTTTCTGGATCTTCTAGGTTATAGCCTCGCAGCCGTACTTTATTACGGTGCTTTAATCCGTCTACTTTGGTAGAATAGCATTCAAAGTCTGGCGTATCAAAATAAATACTGCGTACCGTATATTCTTTTTGAGGTCTAGAATCAGCGAACTTATCCAATACCGCAAAGGGTTTGATCATTGATCGCAGCAGATCTTTTTTAGAATTGGGTACGTAATATTTGTATTCGTATCTAAGCATTTAATTTTTATATATTGAAGTTGCTTAAAAACTCTAAAAATGTTTATGAATTACTAAACAACTTCATTCAGCGCTTTAATTACTATATCGATCGTTAAGTCGATTTATTTTAAATCTACGTTAATGGCTCGTTTCAAGTATTCTTTTGGCGTAACGCTACCGCAGGTTACTTTACAACGAATGGGCATTCCGGTTGATAAAAGTCCGGCAGATCCTTTCACGCTTGCTTTAGCCAAAACGACTAAATTATTATAAATCACTTCTACTTTATTAGAAACCTCAATCAGCTGTGCCAGTACAATACTATCGCTCCCGAGCACTTTCAGTTCGACTTTCGAGTCTAAGCCCACAAAATCCCTATCTTCCAATTTTACCGGAATAAAAAGAATATGTTCCGTCGAATCTTCAATGATTAAGCGATCTCCTTGTAAGTCAGTTTCGAAACGAACCTTTCCGCCGATCGGCGAGGTAATCGTATAATTGTTGCTCGTATTTTGTAAAAAGGCAATTTCCTTATCGAGCGCGTTAATTCTCGTTCTAATCAAACTAATTTGCTCTGGCTTTTCTCCCGTATCCAGCACTGTGATATTTTTCTGGGCGAGTTCTACTCTAATTTGTGCACCTTTAAAGTTATTTTCTTTGTCTTCAAATTCAGCCCGAGAAATCAATCCTTCTTTGAACATCTGCTCTGCCCGATCGAAGTACTTCCTTTCTAAATCCAATTGTTGCTTAGCCAAGATTACTTCTTCCTCACCTTTGCGAATTGTCTCTGGTTTTTGTCCAGCTAGCTCTTTCGTTAAATTAGCCCGTTCAATGGCGATTCTATTTTTCAGTTGGACGATGTCCTCTTGTAAACTATTGGAAGTAATATTTGCAATCAATGTACCAGAATCTACTTTTGTACCGAGGATTTGATTTTCATTAAATTTTATGTTAACGACATCGCCGCGATCAAACTGATAACTAGCGTAGTCCTTCATTAAACCTGTCTTATAATTATGCAAAGAGCTAATTAAAGATCCATCGGGAGATTTTTGTAATACCCACTTCTGTAGCGGATATACCTTTGCCGTGCTATCGAATGCGTAAGGCAACTCGACGGGTACAAACACACTAGCCACAATAGCTATCAATAAAAATAATCCTACAGAACTTTTTATCATGTCTATATTATAAAATACCTTACAAAGCCTTAAAGAACAATAAAGCCTTACTAAGTAATAAAAAAATATTTCTAAAATTCGGGGTAAATACCGGATTTTTAAACTGATGGAAACAGCAAAACTGTTCTCACCTTTTAAAAAAACTAGGGAGTAGTTGATTTTATTTTAAATAATTCCTTATTGCTAAAAAATTATTTTCGAATAAACTCTAACATAAAACGGTATGACTTGTCTTCTGGATATTAAATGTACCAGTAACAATTTGGTTTAGGATATTATACTTGCGCCGTAATTCGGCAAATTTACAAAAACATAGCGATTATTACTAATTTCTACCTTCTTTATCCTTCCAAACGATTTGATAATTCAAAATTGGGCATAATTAGAGTTAAAAACAATACCTCTTTTCTATTATTTTTAATAAGGTAAATCCTTTTAATAAGTTTTATGCCCTACAAAGTCCTTTCCGCTTTCTCCCATTTGATCGAGGTTTATCTTACCCTCTCAATCCTAGTATACTAGACTCTTATAATAATATTTTCCCCTACGTTAGACAACTGCTAAAGCTTTTTTTGTCAAAAACTAGCACTTTTTTGTATAAAAGTAGGAAGAAAAACGAATGTCTTGGCAAGGAGATAAGCTACCATTTAGAGGTTTAATAGAAATCTCAGAAATTGATGGCGTTACGATAAAGTTATTTGGAATAAGTTAAGTTTTTAGTCGATGTAAGTACTAAGACAAAATTTTTTTACCATTAAGTTGTATTAGATTTTGAGTAGTATTGAGGCACGAAAACCGCCCTAAGCCTTTGCTTAGGAAGGCTTTGAGTAACGAAGAGACTGCTCAAAAGATGATGCAAGTTAGTAAGTGAATTAATTTGTCTTAGTACTTAAGTAGTTTGCAGAATTAAATCAACTAATAACTTGAAAGCCTTTTAAGCTTCTACTTCGTTAAAAAGCCTCGCCAATGCTCCGGCATTGTCTACGTTTTTTGCCTCGTTTAAACTCAAAATTCTTTTCAACTTATTGTAAAATCAATTTCCGCGAACTACTTAAGT
>JBGCFY010000280.1:0-3748 GCA_045110315.1 Saprospiraceae bacterium | reverse complement strand
ATTGTCTTAAAATTGTCTGACGAGTTTAACCGTCTAAATGAAAACGATTCATGTTCTAAATAAGTTAGTCTACAAAAATTTGTGTCCGCGTTTCAAGTAGAGTAGTGGGTTTGGGAATCGGTAGTTTTTGATCGTAGATTTAGGTTACGTTCGTTGGTTTTTTTTGGTTGCAGAGAACAACCGTATAACCACAACTCCCCATCACAGATATTCCCCCTTTACCACCAAATCCCTCAAAAAAAATCCCTCCCTCCACAAACCAAAATTGGCAAATAAGCACCTCAAATGTCCCAGTGACAAAACAGTCATGACCTAATACTTTCAGCCCAAGCAACCCTAAAAAGAGTAAAACCAGAACCGATTCCTCCAAAGTACTGATAAATCAGCGAGATAACAAAGTATAGTTATCCTTTTTGCGCTTCCTATCTTTAGGGAATAGATTTTATTTAAAAAATGGAACGTTGAAAGGGGAAAAGCGGAAAAATAGCCTCACAGATCAGCGTCAACCACCAATGATCCGTGTTTTGCTAAAATTTTAATTTACAATTTTATTCCTAAGCGTAATTCCAACATCAAAAAACTAAACTATAATCCTCTAACAAACAACAACTTAAACAACTTAACCGTATTAACGGTTAGCCGCAACGGCTAACTAACGGTTGCGAAACGTTTCGGTATTCGTTTAAAACTGGAATCGTATTGGAAATGCCATTTTTTGGCGTACAGGGATTGTTTTAGGAGAATAATGCGCATTAATTACAAAAAAGATCCAACTCCCCTTTCAGACTTTTCAGCTGCTCCACCTCAATTAGTAAGTCTTGAATCGTCGGATCTGAAGATCGTTGATTGGCTTCGGAATCTATACGCAGGACGGTTTCTTTTAACAAGGAATGATAGACGGAATCTTGAACTTGCTTCTGCCAATCGGGGTGATTGGAACTTACTGCTGCTTGGTCTAGACTTAGTCGTTTTTTTCGAAGGCATTCTTCGGAGGAAAGGTAAGCGACCCTAGCTTCGTTGGAAGATAAGGATAGGCTTCTAATGATTTGAGTTGATAAAGAATCGAAGTTTTCATTTTTAAGGTCTACACCAGAGCGGGATTGCCCCATGACTTTTACAGTGTTTTCGGCTAGCTTGAGTACTTTTTCTAACTTTGCTTGGGATTGCTTTTCAAGGTTTGAGGATTGATTCGTACAGGAAAGCATGGTAAGGAAGATTCCAATTAGGAATATCAATTGAGTTTTTTGGAAATTCATATTTATCATCTATTGTATTCAGATTAAATAATTAGCAAGACATCAGTGCTAAATTTTTTGTTCACGGATTACTTGAACGCAAAACGGGTTTCAATATTATTATTGTCGATCTGCTTGGGAATGTTAGACAAGATAATTTACTATTCTTCGTGAGCTAGCGTGACTTGCCAGATAAATAGGTTATTAACATAAGTAGTCCTATTGATCATCCGTTATTCCGTCACCATCGTCTGCATCGCATGCGGCGGAATCGTCACCGAAATAGCCTCCGATTCAATGTACAACTTGTAGTTAATCGCTTGATCACTCTGATTCATCACCACTGTAATCAACGTACCATTTTTATTTAAAAAAGAAGTACTGAGTAAATGACTTCTACTGCTTACGGTACTTACTCTTTTCGCTTCTAAGCGAATAAACTTAGAAAAATGTCCGATGTAATAGTAAGTCGGGGTGTAGATTAAGTCTCCTTGATCGGTATCTCCGTGGATCGGCGCGAAACAAAAGTTGCCGACGTGATTCGGACCGCCTTTTTGGTCTAGGAGAATATTCCAATCCGTCCAGCCAACAGTTCCTTGGTTGAAGTCGTTGATGATGGAGCGACCGTAACGTTCGGCGTGCTTCCACAATTGGTATTTTTTAGGATCAAAGCCTTCTTGGCAACCTTCGGTAAATAGAAGATTTTTAGTTGGAAAGGCTTCTTGGACTTTACCTAGGTTTTGAAACATCGGCGTGCCACCAGCCCAAGTTTCGTACCAATGGAAACCAATTCCCCAAGCATATTTTGCGGCTTCTGGATCTTCAAAAATAACATTCGCTCGGTTGTTGATGAGGTCTCGGTTGTGATCCCAAACTACGATTTTCTTATCGCCCAAACCTTCTTTTTCCATCGTTGGTCCTAAGTGATTCTTGAGGAAATCGCGTTCTTCTTCTGCGGTGTAAATGCAAGACTCCCAACGCTGAACTGCCATCGGCTCATTCTGAATGGTAATTCCCCAAATTGGCATTCCTTCGGCTTCGTACGCCTTGATAAATTTGGTATAATAACGTGCCCAAGCATCATGGTAGGCTGGTAATAATTTTCCACCTTTCAGTACATTATTGTTGTCCTTCATGAATGCCGGCGGACTCCAAGGACTAGCGTAAAGCATCAACTCGCCCCCCGCAGCTTGTATCGCTTTTTTGATCATCGGGATTTTATATTTCCGATCCCGTTCGATGGTAAATGTTTTGAGGTCCTTGTCCCCTTCTTCAATATACGTGTAGCTTTCGCTGCTGAAATCGCAACTGTGAATGGGCGTTCTACAAAGGGTATAGCCAATTCCTTTTTCCACGTCGTAATAGGCTTCTAATAATTCTTTTTGTTTTGCTGCTGGTAATTTTGCAAAAACTTCTGCGGAGGCGTCTGTGATCGCACCACCGATTCCTAAAAAAGTCTGGAAGGTTTTTCGAGGATTGACAAAAACGGAAACTTCGGATTCAAGTGGTTGTGTTGCTGGCTTAAAAGCTAGCGTTTCAGATTTTTCTAATCGCAGATCGGTATTGCTAGCAGTTGTAAAAATTGTCGATTGCTTTCCTTTGATGGAATAGCTGGCAACAGACATCGCTACACCTTGCTCCTTGTTTTCTTTTTTAGAGGGCACGTCAGATTGAGTTGTGGATTGATTACAAGCCATTAGCAAAATACTAAAAACTAAGATTGTCAAGTTGGATTTCATCATTGTTTATTATGGACGTTCAGTAATGAAATTGAATCTTCCCTAGTATTAAAAATGCTAAGCTTTACAGATTAGCATTTTTAGAAACTATTGCTTAAAATAATTTTTTAGCGCGGGAAACTTTTTTTAATTAGAGCAGAAACTTTTTGAATAGCGTTAGTTCGAAGTTGTTTTAAAAGGATATTAGCAATTGAAGGTAAAGGCTTGAAATTTAGAACGAAGCTCTTTTTCCTCCCATCTGCAAGTGATAAATTCTTTTCAGCATTTATACAGCCATAGCTGCTTTTGTAAATACTTTTTAGCTTTTAATTTTTTAAAAAAATATTCAAATATTTAACCCGCAGAAACGGAGCATTTCAGCAATTTTAGAAATACTTTACACGCCATTTCTGCGGCTTATTTTAATTGTGCTAATGCAATTTTTATTTAAAATTTTAACAGTTCGTGTTTATCCCATAATCCCCAATATGCACCTACGCCACCTTCTGATTCCACTTTCCAACTTTCGTCAAAAGAAGAAAAATAGAACAGTTCAATATCTGCTTCTGCGGACCATTGTTGCGCGTTGATAAAGTATTGGAGACTATTCCGCCAAGAAGCTTCCGCCCCATCTAAGGCACCACCTTCCGTTGGCCATCCCGTTTCGGTAATGATTACTTTTTTTCCTTTTCCTGCTTCGAGTGCTTGTTGATACATTTGTTTCATGTACATCAAAGAGTAATCGATATGGCAGCCTTCCCAGTAAGGATAGCAGTTTGCCAAAATAACATCACA